>JAEXNS010000292.1 GCA_023439605.1 Bacillota bacterium
GGTACAAATGGTGCTATGGACATGGCAATTAAATTTATAGTATTAGCCATTTTCATTACAGCTTATTTAATAGGTAAAAAAATAACAGATATAAAAATATGAGGTGAAATATGGATTTTACAAAAGCGTATATTATGGCGGGAATGGGAAGTTTTACGTTCATAATATGGTTGATATTATTTTGTATATACTTTAATAAGTTTAATGATATAATAAAAACAATAGACGGAAAAAAATTTCAATTGCATTATTTATTTTTTATAGGTTTTGGTGTTATTGATTTATTTAAAATAGATTTAAAATCAGAAAGATTTAGCAAGAAAATAAAAAAAGTAAGTGAAATTTATGGAATGAAATATGCGGAATATTATAACTATATTATTACTGGAGCACAAATAACCTATGCAATAACAATGGCACCTTTAGGTATATCTTTAGGTGCAATAACAAATAGTGTTGAAGTAGGAGTACTAGGGTTAATGTGTTCGATTTTAATTTATGCTTATTTGGATATGGAATTGAAAAAGAATATATCTGAAAAACATGATGCTATATTATCTGATTTTCCTGTAATGATATCAAAACTTACCTTACTGGTGAATGCGGGAATGATAGTTAGAGAAGCATGGACGCAAATAGCATATTCGGGGCAAACGCTTATTTATAAAGAAATGCAAACTACTGCAGAAGATATAAACAATGGTATGTCAGATATAGATGCATATAATAATTTCGCACTTCGTTGTTCTGTAAAAGAGGTTAGGAAATTCATATCATCTCTTGTACAAAATCTACAAAAGGGAAATGCCGAAATGGTAAATTCTTTGAAATTGATGACAGCTGAAAGTTGGGAAACAAAAAAGCACTTGGTAAAAAGGCAAGGAGAATCAGCACAGCAAAAACTTCTGTTTCCAATGTTGATGTTATTTATAGGAATAATCATAATGGTTATTGTTCCTGTATTTACAAATATATTTTAATTATTAATATTTAAGAAAGGGTTAGAAATATGAAATTAACAAAAAAATTGTGGACAATGTATTACAAAGGAAAAAACGAAATGAAAAAATTATTAACAGATGAAAGAGGCGAGGTTAATCTAGTTGTAATTTTATTAATTATTGTTGTAGCTGTTGGTTTAGTGGTTATTTTTAGAGAGAGAATAACAGATCTTATAAACAATATATTTGATAAAATTGGTACAGAGGTTGATTCTGCTACTGGTGGAAGCGGTTCATAAGTTTGGCGAAAAATACTTTATTTTATCACAACAGCATTTTGCTGTTGTGATAAAAAAATAATAGGAAAGGTTAATGTACATATGAAAAAATTTTTATTGTTAAAAAAAATAATAAAAAAAGAAGATGGAGCAGCACTAGTTGTTGAAGCAGCATTAGTTTATCCTATTATTTTTTTTCTTATGGGATTTATGATATATATTGCTTTGTTTATGTATCAAAATGCAATAATGCATGATCAAGCTAAAAAATTAGCAATGATGTCTAGCAGAATAATATCGTTTCCTGGATATTATGAATTTGGTAATATTGCTACAGGTGGAGCAGATTTTGATTGGGCAAATTCGGATACTCAACCTACAGCAAAGGATATTTCAGATGCCTATGGAGTTATAAAGCCTTACAGATATTTTTTGGGTACAATTATGGACGATAGTGTAAAAAATAAAATACAATCAGATTCTGTAAATACAATTGACCAGATATCTATACTAGGTGGGGCAAACGTAACTTGTGATATTGATTTTTCTAGAAATTGTTTTCTGAATAAAGAGGTTCAAGTAACTATAAAAAAAGAACTTAGAACTCCACAATTTTTCGCTTTTTTTGATTTAACTGACAAGTTAACAATAAGAGCTACTGCAAAAGCATTATCATCTGATTCTGCTGAATTTATTAGAAATACAGATATGGGATTTGATTTAATTCATTTTCTAGCTGAAAAGTTTAAAATCAATGATATGATAGACAAGTATAAACAAAAACTTCAAGATGCATTGGCTAAATTTAATATAAAGCCGTTTCAATAATAAAATAAAATTCGTTACTATTCAGCCACTAAAGGTAAATTTTACGATTTTGCAAGAGTTTCGACTCTGCGGAGTCGACCAGGATTTCTGATAGCCCTGGACATTCGGTTAAATATCTTTGCAATATACATATGTATGAATAGTAACTAAAATTCTTTTAGTTAATTTATTTAAAATAAATTTGAAAGGTTAGTGTTATGCAAAAACATAAAAATGAAAGAGGTTCTTTTACAATAGAGGCTTCATTGGCTTTTCCTGTATTTTTATTTGGCTTTTTGGTTATTTTATTTTTAGTAAATGTAATTAGAGTAGAAACAACAATGCAGTATGCAGTTAATCAAGTAGCAAAGGAAGTATCTCACTACTACTATATAGCAGATAGACTTGGTATGGCTAATACTGATAATAGTTCTGTTCCAGAAGTAGATGATACCATAGATGCTATATCTAATTTTGTGGGTACTGTTGATGAGGTGGGAAGTCAAAATATAAGTGTGGATGTAGCTGATTTAGACTCAATACTCAATGCTTATGATGGAGTAAGCGTAAGCATTGATAAAGTAAATGAGGCTGCTGGAGCAATAGAGAGTAACTTTCAAACTTTAATGGAAAATCCAGAAGGAATCGTGAAAACATTTGGAGGGTTATTATTTAAACAGGTTGGAAATGAGATAATAACCAAAGCTATTGCAGATCCCTTATGTAAAAGCTTGATAAAAAAATATATTGCAGATGGAAATACCGATAGTTATTTAAAAAAATTAGGGGTTCAAGATGGATTAAATGGACTTAACTTTAAAGCGAGTTCTTTTTTATCGGATCAAAGATCAATAAATGTTGTGGTTGTTTATAATGTAAAAATAAATACTTTCAATTTATTTGGCAAGGAAGATGTTATTTTTACTATGAAGCAAACGGCAAGTACAGCTGCCTGGGTTCGTGGTAAAATGCCCAAAGTTGAGGAAGAAGAACAAGCAAGTAGATGGACTTCAGAAAATAGCACCGATAGAGGGAAATCGTGGGTAGACGAAATAAAAAATGAAAATCAAAATGATGCAGTCAAAGGAGGCAAAGGAATAGACCTCTATAACGCATCTAGAAATGAAGCTACAAATGTAGTCTCGGTAAATGTGTTTATGCAAACTTATTCAAGTTATGATTCAGAGGCTACAAATGAAACTACAAGTTCAAGTGATTATACAATTAAAAGTAGTGCTTTAAAAAGTAAATTAAAAAAGGATGCTCAAAAATTAGTTGATTCCTTAGGGAAAATGCCTTCTGAAATCGAAATGGATAATGGTAATATGCAAGCTATAGATGCTAAAAATGCTAAGAAAGTTTTGATAGTTGTTATTCCTGAAGAAGCTGCTCAAAATGAAGAAATGTTAAAAGAAATAAATTCAATTGCAAAAGAAATAGAAAAAGAAAAAGGCGTAACTATAAATATAACATATAGAGAAAAAGCTTTGGGATAGGAGAAGAAATGGATATAGTAACAATAATTTTTATGATGATAGTATCTTTTGGTGGTGTTATTTATTATTATAATTATGAGATAAACTTAAGAGAAGGTAAAGAATTTGATAAAGCTATTTCAATAACGGCGTTTAAAAACAAATTTTTATTTTTAGAAAAAATGAAATATATTTCAGTTTTGGTATTTATAATTACAACTGTTTTCTTAATAGTGTTTACTGATTTCGGAATAATTCAAAAGGTAAAAATACTTATACTGATAAATACATTATTCTTATTGGCTTTAATTGACTTTAAGTTGAAAATAATCCCGAATAAAGTGCTGGTTTTTTTACTCATAGTAAGAACATTGTTTTTGATGGCAGAGGTCTTGCTTGATATAGAAAACTGGTTGGATATCGTATTACAATCTGTCTATGGTTTAGGTGCTGGATTTTTAATCCTTTTTGTTTGCCTTTTAATTTCTAGAAGTGGAATAGGTGCAGGAGACTTAAAACTTTTTGCAATTATAGGTTATTTCTCAGGGATTTTTGGGGTAATAAATATAATGTTTTATTGCTTTGCACTTACAGCAGTAGTTAGTATATTTTTGATTGTTTTTAAAAAATATAAATTAAAAGATACAGTTCCTATGGTTCCGTTTATATTTTTAGGTACATTTTTCTATTATTTTATGACAATTATATTGTTAAAGGGAGGTAACGTTAATTGAAAACAAATGCAATATTAGTTTTATTGATTATGATAGTCGTTACAGGTTTATCATGGGTTATGATATATATGAATAAAAGCGATTTAAAGGAAAAATATGAAAACTATATGACGAATGCAGAGGAGCATGAAAAAAAAGAAGCTTATATTACAGCTGTAAAAAATTATAATTTAGCTTTTGAAATAGATCCACAAAATTATAATTTGGCCATCACTATAGCTCAAAATTATGAAAAATTAAGTGATGAAAATGGATTTTTAGCTGCATGTAATAATGCAGTACAAATAAACCCTAAAACTGATGAGCCATATATTATGATGGCTGGTTATTATATGGGGAAATCCAAGTATAATGAAGCATTGGATATTCTTAAAAAATCACCTAAAATCGATAAACAAAATGATGTTAACAAAATGATTAATGAGATGAAAAATAAATACTTTGAAATTTATAGTTCTTATAAGGAAATTAAAAGTTTACATTATGGTTTTTATGCTGCTAAAAATAAAGAGGATATGTATGGGTTAATAGGAAAAGATGGAAGACCAAGCGTCGGTTTTCAGTTCAAGGAAATGGGTGCATATGACTCATCACAAGGTATATTCCCTGTATTTAAGGAAGATGAATGGTATTATGTAAATTTAAGTGGATATAAAACATACGTTCCTGACTCAAATTATGATTATCTAGGTACTTATGCAGAAGGATATAGTCCTTTTAAGTATAATGGTAAGTATGGATATGTAGATTTAAAATATAAAGAATATAATCAAGAATTTGATTATGCAGGTTCTTTTTCAAATGGTGTTGCAGCAGTATGCAAAGGTGAAAAATGGGCATTGATAAATTCATCTTTTAATAATATTACAGAATATGAATATGATGAAATCAAAATAGATGAATATGGTTTTTGTTCAAAATATGCGGGAACTGTAATAGCAAGAAAAGACAAAACATTTATTTTGCTCAATTTAAAAGGAGAAGTTGTAAAGGAATTAGATTGTGACGATATAAAAATGTTTCAGTCAAAGGAGCCTACTGCATTTAAAAAAGGTAACCTATGGGGATTTATAAATGCTTCTGGAGAAGTGACTATTGAACCTAAATATGTAGATGCAAATCCATTTAGCCTTGGCAAAGCCCCTGTACAAGATAAGGGTATTAAGAGTAAAACGTCTGAAGATAAAGACAAAGATAAAGAAGATAACGAGAATGACGGAAAATGGGGGTGTATTGACCAAGATGGCAAACTTGTAATTGATTATAAATTTGATTATATGAATAGTTTTGGTTACAATGGTACGGCAGTGGTAAAGAAAGGTGAAATGTGGAGTTTAATTACTTTGTATGAATATAAGGGAGAATAGTTAATTCTATTTTGTTCTAGTAAAAAATAAATAAAGTGATAAGAAATAGTTAAATGTTCTTATCACTTTATATTTTTAGAATATTAATAAAAATATTGAATATTTCTCTTTAAATTAAGCTAATCCATTTACTTCAAGGAATTCATATATATTTGATTTTTCTTTTTGAATTCTATATGTTCTAAATTCAAAAAGCCCTATTGTAAGAACTACAAATATCAACGTTAATGACATCAAAACAATTGTATAATGGCTTATGCTACCGCTGCCTGAAATTGTACTTCGGAATGCTTTTACTGTATAACTAAAAGGCATCCATTTGTGAATTTTTGAAACGAAAGAACCAGAAAGTTCTAATGGGTATGTGCCTGATGAACCTGCTAGTTGAACAACCATAAAAATCAACATAATAAAACTACCGATTTTACCTATTAAAACATTAAAGAAATACATAATGGATATAAAACTAACAGAAGTAATACAAGCAACTAAAATAGTTTTTGTAAATTCAACAGGAGAAAAGTTATTAAATAAATGTAATGTAATTACCATTACTACAGCCATTATAATTGAAATCGGATACATAACTGCTGATTTACTTAACCACCATAAAAATCCAGATTTGAGTTCGCCTTGATATTTCATTAATGGATAGATTAAAGTAAAAGCAATACAGGCTACCCATAATCCAACAGACATCATATATGCAGCCATAGCGTGACCGTTGTTTTCAACCTTGGTAATTTGTGTACCTGAAACTATAATAGGACTTGCAAACATTGCTGTATTTTTATCGTTTTTATTCATTAAACTAATTTGACTATAACCGTTATAAAGTTTGCTATAAAGAGTGTTAGTACCATTTTTTACTTCATCAATTCCTTTTCCAAGCTCTAAACTTCCTTGTACAAGTTGATTTGCACCATCACTTATTAAAAAAGCACCATCTGAAAGTTTTTTACTACCATCTAAAAGAGCATCTTTATTTAAAACAAGCTTATTTGTCCCATCATATAATGAAGATGTTCCATTTTGTATTTGTGAAAAACCACCATAAATACTACTGAATAAGGCATTTAATCCTTTGCTAAGAGTTGAAGTACTGTTGCTTAGTGAAGTGGAATTATTATCGATTTTTTTAATACCAGTTTCAATTTGATTTATGGCATTTGTATATGATGAAGTACCATTTTTTAAAGTTTCGGAACTAGATAAAAGATTCAAAATACCATTATCAACTGCTTTAATACCTTGAATAATTCCAATATCAGAAGCATTTGTTCCCTTTTTATCAAGAGAAGATTTAATATTTGTGATACCATCTGAAAGCTCAACAATAGTCTGTTTAGTATATGGAATTACTTGATTTGCCTCATTTGAAATATCCACTATTTCGTCCTTGAGTTGTTTAATAGATTCTGTTAATACAGATGAGGTAGAATCATTTAATTGGGATTGTGGAATCGAATCATATTGATTTTTTATATCAGTAAGTTCAGTTCCTGTGTTTTGAATTTCTTGCATTATAAATTCAAAATTTGCATCTTGATTAATTTCAGGATATTCTAGGGAAAGCTTTTCAAGACGAGTTTGAATATTTTGAATACGAGAGGATGTGCTTTGTGTATAAAAATTTATATTTTTTAAAGGTTTTGAAATTGAAGAGATTAGGAAATTAGTATCAGGTATTTCTATTTGTTGTACACTAGAGTTTAGAATAGTTATATTTGAGTTTAGTGAATTTAATCGAGATTTAATTTGAAGAAGCTGATTCTGTTTTTCTTCAGACATAGTTAAGCCTATTTGCATAGATATTTGAGTTAAGTCAGCAAATAATGAACTACTTTCAGTTTTAAGTTTAATAGAACCATTAAATAGTGCTATTGAAGCATTATTTAAATCATTACTTTTTTCATTAAGTTTAGAAATGCTAGAACTAATAGTGTTAACACCATTTGTATATTCAGAAATTCCTTTATCAAGTTGGCAAGCACCATTAACAATCTGAGGAGTTTCGCTTGTAACTTTATCAAAAAAGTTTTTTAATCCATCATTAAGTTTTTTTGTGCCATCATTAATTTGAACTAATCCATCTGTATACTTATACAATGCATTTTGCAGTTCATTATTGCCATTTTGGAATGTTAATGTACTTTCAGCAAGTGTATTAAGATTTTCTTTAATTTTATTGTTGCCGTCTGACAATTCAACAGTACCTTCATAAAGTTTATTAGCACCATTTGATGCCACTTTCATTCCATTACCTATTTCATTAATGCTATCAAACATTGTTTTTGCATATGTTTGAGTAATTTCAGAAGAAATTTTATCTTTTATTTTTATAATTGCAGTTTCACTAAGCTTACTTGCAATATAATTTGTACCGGGATTAGTTTCGTATTGTAAGTTCATTTTTTGTGGATTATAATTCATAAGTGTAGAAGCGTTTTGAGAAAAATTTTCAGGTATAGTTATAATCATATAAAAAGTCCCATTTTCAAGACCTCTTATAGCTGTAGATTTATCTACAAAGTTAAATTGTAAAGAGTTGTTTTTCTTTAAATTTTCAACCAAATCCTTCCCAATATCAAGCTTCTTGCCTTCAAAATTTACAGAAATATCAGAATTAACTACCGCAACGGGAAGATTATCTAGCTTACCATAAGGATCCCACATTGAGCCAAGAAATAAAATAGTATAAATACTGGGTATAGATATTATAGCAACCAAAACCAGTAATAACAGTTTATTACTTAAGAGTTTACCTAATTCTTCTTTAATCATATTAATCTCCTTTTTAAATTATTTGTTGGTTACGTGAAAATAAGTTACTATTCAGCCATTAAAGGTAAAGGTGACGGTTTTGCAAGAGTTTCGACTCTGCGGAGTCGACAGGGCTTTCCAGTAGCCCTATACCTTCGGTAAAACATCTCCGTCCTATATGTATGACTGAATAGTAACGAAAATAAACGAATCTAATTCTTTTAATAGACACGGTATTGATTTTTCGTTTGATATGAATTATACTATAATATAATTCATATTTCAACCATCAATTATACTATGTTTTATTGGTTAGTCTACAAAAAATATGTGGAAGTATAAAAATCAACGTTTTTTATTAAATTGTTGATTAGTTTGAACTAAAAGGAGTGTATTATATGCAAAAAAAAGATAGAAGAATACGAAAAACAAAAGCACAGTTAAAGGCTGGTTTGGCTAAACTTATGATAAATAAAACTATAAAAGAGATAACAGTAAAAGAACTTGTAGATGAAGTTGATATCAATAGATCAACGTTCTATCTTCATTATACTGATATTTACAATATGCTTGAAGTAATTGAATCTGAACTGATAGCAGATATAAAATGCTTAATAGATACACATCCAATTGGATATAATGAAAATATTCGTTCTATTTTTATTGATTTGTTCTCAATTATTTCGGAAGATAAGGAAATATACAGTGCTTTTTTGGGGCAAAACGGGAATATTTCGTTTATACAAAAAATAGAGAGTATCATTAAGGAGAATATTGAGAATTCGCTAAAAAAAATGTATCCAAATTTTATTGAGGATTTAAAATATTCGATTTCATTTTGTTTATCAGGCTGTGTGGGATTAATAAAAAATTGGTTACTTGAGTTTAATCAAGAAACACCAGAACATATGGCTGAGCTTACAGCTACAATAATTAAGAACTCAATGAAATCATTTTATGAATTACAATCAAATGAAAAAATTTAAATTGATATGAGGTGTTAGTTATATTATGAAGGATTTTAATATAATAAAAAAACTGGTAGGGCAAAATGTTAAGGTAGATCAACTTGGTTTGGTAGATTGTTATGTTCAGGAGAATTTAGGGTTATTCATCCCATCAATTGGGTCGTGTGGGTATGCTTCAATGTCAAAACATACACATCCATCATATATGATAGTTATATATTTTGAGGATGTAAAATCAAATAAAACTCATTATTCAGCTGAAATTTATTCGCCCGAAACTCCCCATAATGATGGGGAAAATTTGCATTATTATTGTGTTTTAATTGATAAGATTTTTTTTGAAAAGCAATTTAAATTATATTCAAATTGCATTCCGCATTTTGATTCCTTGAAGTTTGAAATGTGCAGTGATATTTTAAAAACATTAAATACATTTGCCTTTGAGTACAGTAAATCAATGATTAATATGGAAATTACGCTAGGTGCACAAGCAACTGTGATTACACATTGGATTATTAGAAGCATCCTTGGTGAAACAATAAATATGAGAGCCGTGTCTTCAGACTATTCTGTTGCTAGAGCACAACAACATATAGAACAACATTTTTGCGAAAAAATTTCCATATCAAAACTTGCTGAACTTGGGTATATATCCATTTCTAATTTTATTAGGCGTTTTAAAAAGGAGACAGGTCAAACACCAGCACAGTATATTATAAATACTAGAATAGATAAGTCTAAAAATATGCTTAGAAGAAAAAATTTAATGTTAACAGAAATAGCCTTAAAATGTGGATTTAATAGTAGTGCTCATTTTTCGTCTTGTTTTTTAAATAATGTTGGAGTAACCCCTTCTGAATATCGTGAAAAATACATTGAATGAATTTTAATAATATTTGATTGTATTTTGATATAAACTAATTTTGATTTATGTTAATATTATAAAAAAATAGGAGGTTAATATAATGAATAAAGAAGAAATTTTTAAATTAATGAATGAAAACCCTGTATTTTATCTTGCAACTACTGAGGATGACCAACCCAAAGTAAGAGGAATGCTTTTGTATCGTGCGGACGAAAACGGCATAGTTTTCCATACTTCTTCTGCCAAAGATATATATTCACAAATTATGAAAAATCCCAAAGTGGAAATGTGCTTTTTTTCAAATGGAGTACAAATTAGAGTAGCTGGAGTTCTTGAAAGAATAACAAATCCCGATATTTGTAATGAGGTTTATGAGCACCCAACAAGGAAGTTTTTAAAAATGTGGAAAGAAAATGGAATAGATGTTGATGGAATCTTAGAAGTATTTAGTTTGAAAAAAGGTACAGCTGTAATTTGGACAATGGAAAGTAATTTTGCACCAAAAAAATTTGTTCAACTATAATATTTAAAAAATAAAAGAGATTGAATTCTGTACATTACAGAATTCAATCTCTTTTATTTGGGGTTGATTTATAGTTGTATAGTCTTAAGTATTAAAACTTAACCAGTATTTAACTTTTAACCTAAAACAATATAGCAAATTGACAAATAAAAAACACTAATAAGAAGTGTTTTATATTGATATAGATATAAGTTACATATGAGTATGTGATTTTTTGTATAAAGTATTGACATTTAAGATATATTTGATATAATTTAAGATGTATGTTAACGAGAGATAAGGAAATATTTTATTTATAAGGGGTGATTAAAAATTAGACTTGTATATCTAATTGATTATGAAAAAAATAGAACAATATAAAAGGACAGTTAGATTTGTTTCTATGCTTATAAATATAATTCTTATGACGTCTTTGTTTGCTTATATATGGTATCAGTACTATTCTAATGAAATAGTGTTGCCTTTTTACAGAAAGGGCAATTGGATGGTTATTGCTGTTTATTCTGTAATCATGATTTTGGTTACAAAAATATATGGAGGATATAATATAGGTTATTTAAAAAAAAATGAAGCAATATATTCTCAAGCAATTTCAATCATATGCGTCAACTTTTTGGCATATTGTCAAACGAGTTTAATTGGACGGTTTTTTATGCCAGTTGAGCCCATATTGATATTGACTTTTATGGATTTAATTGCTAGTTTGATTTGGACATTTGTATATGGGAAAGTTTACGAAAAGTTATATCCACCTCGTAAAATGATTGTTGTATATGGTAGTAAAATGGCAAGTTCTCTTGTGAGTAAAATGTGTGTAAGAACAGATAAATACATAATTTCTGAGTCTATTTTTATTGATGAAGACATAGATACTATAAAACAAAAAATTAGTGAATATGAAGGTGTAATCATATGTGATATTCACGATACGTTTAGAAATGATTTGTTGAAATTTTGTTTTGATAGAAGTATTAGAGTGTATTTAACACCAAAAATTTCAGATATAATAATAAGAGGTGCAGAGGATATAAATTTATTTGATACCCCACTTTTGCTATGTAGAAATTATGGTTTGCAATTTGAAGATAAAATTATTAAAAGAGCGATGGATATCATTTTGTCTTTGATTATTTTACCGTTTATTTTACCATTTATGTTTTTGGCAGCAATTGCGATAAAAATTCATGATAAAGGACCTATAATATATAAACAAAAAAGATTAACTATTAACTCTAAAGAATTTGAAGTTTATAAGTTTAGAAGTATGATTTTAGATGCTGAAAAAGATGGCGTAGCTAGACTGGCTACAGATGAAGATAAAAGAATAACTCCAATTGGAACTATTTTAAGAAAATTTAGAATAGACGAATTTCCACAAATCATAAATGTACTGAAGGGTGACATGTCTTTAGTTGGACCTAGACCTGAAAGACCTGAGTTAACTCAAGAGTATATAAAGGAAATGCCGGAATTTACTTTTCGTTTAAATGTAAAAGCTGGACTTACGGGTTTTGCTCAAGTAATTGGAAAATATGACACGACTCCATATGATAAATTAAAAATGGATTTAATGTATATAGAGAGATATTCTATATTAACAGATTTAAAAATAATTATGATGACATTAAAAACAATGTTATTTCCAGGAAAAACGAATGAAACGGATAAGCTAATAAAATGACATCATTTAAGATAATATTTTAGTTAAAAAGGAGAAAGCAAAAATTATGAAAGTAACAGCGGTTATTATGGCAGGCGGAAGAGGGGAAAGATTTTGGCCTAAAAGCAGAAATAATTTTCCTAAGCAATTTTTATCATTAACATCTGATGGAGAAACTATGATACAAAAAACAGTATCTAGACTTTTACCATTGGTTAAATATGAAGACATGTTTATAGTTACAAATGAAAATTATGTTGATATAGTAAATGAGCAGTTACCTCAAATACCTAAAGAGAATATACTATCTGAGCCTGTGGCAAGAAATACAGCACCCTGTGTGGCTTTAGCTGCTGCTGTAATAAATAAAAAATATGAAGAATCAATTATGATGGTTTTACCATCCGATCACTTAATTAGATATGATGAAATGTATATAGATACTCTAAAACAAGCGATAAATGTAGCGAAGGAAAATACAAATTTAGTTACTATTGGAATAGCACCTACATATCCTGAAACAGGTTATGGATATATACATTTTTCCAAAAGTGATTATGAAAATTTTGTTGGCGTTTATAAAGTAGATAAATTTGTAGAGAAACCAGATTTAGAAACAGCAAAAGAATATTTAGCATCTAGAAAATATTTATGGAATAGTGGAATGTTTGTTTGGAGAACTTCTTCTATTGTTGAAAACTTTAAAATTTATTTACCTGAAATGTATGAAGGTTTACTGAAGCTAAAAGAAGCTTTTGGAACAGATGAATTTAAAGAAGTTTTAAATGAAACATTTACATCATTTAAATCAGAATCCATAGACTTTGGAATTATGGAAAAAGCAGAACACATATATACTATATCCGGGAATTTTGGATGGGATGATGTAGGGAGTTGGTTAGCTTTAGAAAGAATAAATAAAACAAATGACTATGGTAACTATATTACAGGTGACATTATAACTATAAATACAAACAGAAGTATTATATGTGGAAACAAAAAGCTAATTGCAGTTATAGGATTGAACGATGTTATTGTTGTAGATACAGACGATGCTACACTAATTTGCTCAAAAGAAAAAACTCAAGATGTAAAAAAAGTCATTGAAAATTTAAAAATATGCAACAGAAATGAATATATATAAATTTTTTAAAATAAAATAATAAAAAGGGAGAAATAATTATGAAAAATGCATTGATAACAGGGATTACAGGACAAGATGGATCTTATTTAGCTGAACTTTTACTTGAAAAAGGTTACAACGTTTATGGTATTATGAGAAGAAAGAGCGTTGTTGATTATGGAAATGTAGAGCATATAAAAGATAAAATTAAATTTATTTATGCAGATATGACAGATGAAATTTCTTTGATAAATGCAATGAGTATAGCGGAACCAGATGAAGTTTATAACCTTGCTGCACAGTCGTTTGTAGCTACTAGCTGGGAGCAACCTTTAGCTACTGCTGATATAGATGCTATAGGCGTAACAAAGATGCTAGAAGCTATTAGAACTGTTAAGCCTCTTTGTCGTTTTTATCAAGCTTCTACTTCAGAAATGTTTGGTTTAGTTCAAGAAATTCCACAAAAAGAAACGACAGTTTTTTATCCAAGAAGCCCATATGGTGTAGCTAAATTATATGGTCATTGGATTACAAAAAACTACAGAGAAAGTTATGACTTATATGCTTGTTCTGGAATATTATTTAACCATGAAAGTGAAAGAAGGGGTAAAGAGTTCGTAACAAGAAAGATTACCGACGCTGTAGCAAGAATAAAGTTTGGTATTCAAGATTGTCTTGAATTAGGAAATATGGATTCAAAACGTGACTGGGGTCATTCAAAAGATTATGTAAACGCAATGTGGTTAATGTTGCAACAAGAAACTCCAGACGATTATGTTATTGCAACAAATGAAACTAGAACTGTAAGAGAGTTTGTTGAAACTGCATTTGAAATAGCAGGTATTTCAATAGAATGGAAAGGTGAAGCTATTGACGAAATAGGAATAGATAAAGCCACAGGAAAAATTGTAGTTAAAGTAAATCCTAAATTCTTTAGACCAGCTGAAGTAGATATTTTAATTGGAGATCCAACTAAAGCAGAGACAAATCTTGGTTGGAGAAGAGAAATTCCATTTAAAGAATTAGTCGAAAGAATGGTTAAAAATGATATAGCTTTAGTTGAGAGAGAAATAAAAATAAGTAAAATATAAATATCAAAAATTATAATAGCAATTTTCTTTTATAGAAGATTGCTATTATATAATAGGGGTTATTTTGTATGTTGCAGTTTAGCCTTTAAAAATTAAGGGGGTTCGACTCTGCGGATTTGACTGGGCTTTCAGGTCGCCCTTGACCTTCGGAGAGTACATCTCTTGGTGGTTGAATGATAAAAATGAATAGAGAGTTGATATTTTGAATATTTCATTTGATGTTTTGCCTTTAATTAGCGAACAAATGTCTGGAATAGGTTATTATCAATCAGGATTGATTGCAGAAATAATTAAAAGTCATCCTGAAAATAATTATTATTATGAATATTTTGCACACAAAAATAAAGAAGCAAAAAGAAATCGTTTGTTACCTTTTATGAAAAAAAATTGTTTTTTAAATGAATCAAATTTTTCGGGTTTTTTATATAGAAGTATAATGAATTTTATTCCAATACCATACAATTGTTTTTTTGGAAGCAAATCAGAAGTCACACATTTCTTCAACTATATAATTCCACCATTTGTAAGCGGAAAAAAAGTTGTAACTATACACGATATGGTTATTAAAGCATATCCGGAAACAGTTAGATTTAGAACAAAGCAATTGTTGTACACTGGAATGAAGAAGTCTATGAGAAGAGCAGATGTAATAGTCACAGATTCTGAGTTTAGTAAAAATGAAATAATAAAATATTATCCAAAATACGCACATAAACTACAAGTAGTACCATGCGGTGTGGATAAAAAAAGGTTTTACCCTATAAAAGATAAAGATATAATTGAAAAGGTAAAAGTAAAATTAAATATAGATGGACAATATTTTCTTTATCTTGGAAATATTGAGCCTAGAAAAAATTTAAAAAGACTTGTTGAAGCATATTCTATTTTTTTGAAAGATAAAGAAAATCCACCTAAGCTTGTATTGGCAGGAGGTAAAGGGTGGCTTAACAATGAAATATACAATATGGTTGAAACTTTAAATATAAAAGAAAGTGTAGTTTTTTCTAACTATGTAGATGAGGAAGATGTCTGTCCTTTAATAAATGGTGCTTTGGCTTTTTTATTTCCTTCTATTTATGAGGGGTTTGGATTACCTCCATTGGAAGCTATGTCATGTGGAGTACCAGTTTTAACATCTCATGAAGCATCTTTACCAGAAGTAGTTGGTGATAGTGCTATATCAGTTGATGCCTATTCTATAGAAGAAATTGCTTTGGGAATAGATAAGTTATTTAAAGATGAAAAATTGAGAGAAGAGTTATCGTTAAAAGGTATAGAACAATCGAATAAATTTACATGGGAAAAAGCAGCAGAAAAGTTATATGAAGTTTATAAACAAATATGTTAAAGGAAATAAAATGAATATTTTACAAGTTAACAAACTTTACTATCCGCATATAGGTGGAATAGAAACAGTAATTCAAGATATATCAGAAGGACTTAAAACTAGAGCGGATATATCTGTTTTGGTTTGTCAAGAAAAAGGAAAAACAAAAAAAGAAATTATAAATGGAGTAAAGGTAACAAGAGCAAGTAGCTGTGGTATTTTTTCATCAATGCCTGTTTCTTTTTCATTTATAAATTTATTTAAAAAAATGTCTAAAAAAGCGGACATCATACATTTGCATTTGCCATTTCCTCTTAGTGATTTAGCGTGTTTGCTTTCTGGATATAAGGGGAAAGTAGTTGTAAGTTGGCATAGCGATATAGTAAAGCAAAAAAAATTGTTAAAACTATATAAACCTATAATGAATGCATTATTAAAGAGGGCGGATTGTATAATAGTCGCTACACAAGGACATATAGATGGTTCACAATACTTAAAACCATATGCAAATAAATGCAGAATAATACCTTATGGTATAAACACGAAATTATACACAAAAAACACCAAGAAAATATTAACAAACAAACTTTTTGATAAAGAAGATAAGAAAGTTTTGTTTATTGGTAGATTGGTTTATTATAAAGGGATTGAAGTTTTGCTTGAGGCTTTTTCCCATACTTATGGAAGTGAACTTTTTATAGTTGGAAAAGGACCTTTAGAAAGAGAATTACTAGACTTTTCGATGTCTTTAGGTATACATGATAAGGTACATTTTATGGGGAAATTATCTGATGTTGAATTAATGGAAGCTTTAGAAGATTGCGATATATTTGTTTTACCTTCAGTAGAAAATAGTGAAGCTTTTGGAATAGTTCAAATGGAGGCAATGGCATATGGTAAACCAATTATAAATACATGTTTAAATACGGGTGTTCCATATGTAAGCATAAATGGTGAAACTGGAATCACAGTTGAACCAAGAAATGCAAATCAACTTTCTAAGGCGATAAAGGAGCTTGTTGAAAATGATGAAAAAAGAAAAGAATATGGTGAAAGAGCATATGAGTTGGTTCGTCAAAAGTTTGAAATGAAAAAAGTTTTAAACGATTTATTTGAACTCTATGAGGAATTAACTGAAGAATAAAGAGGTGATTACATTAGTGAAAGTAATGGTAATAGGTGGAGCTGGATTTGTAGGAAATTACTTGATAGAACATTTATCAAAAGAGTGCAAATATCAAGTTATTGCTACTAAGCTTGAAAATGAAAATATTAAAAATAATAATTGTGTAAAATGTGATTTAAATATATTAAACAAAAATGAAATTATTGATTTGCTTAAAAAATACAATCCAGAGCAAATATATCATTTGGCAGCTCAAAGTTCGGTTAAGCTATCTTGGGAAAAGCCGCAGCTTACAGTTGATATAAATATAAATGGAACCATAAACTTACTTGAAGCTATAAAAGAAACAGGTTTATCTTCAAAAATCTTATTAGTTGGTTCAGGCGAAGAGTATGGTCATATAAAAGAAAATGAAACACCCATAAAAGAAGAAAATCCATTGCGTTCAGGAAATATTTATGCAGCAACAAAAGTATGCCAAGGATTGATAGGTTCTATTTATGCAAAAGCATATTCTATGGATATAATTATAGTAAGAGCTTTTAATCATATAGGAGCGGGACAATTACCTATGTTTGTTGTTTCTGATTTTTGTAAGCAAGTAGTTGAAATAGAAAAAGGAATAAAAGAGCCAACGTTAAAAGTCGGAAATTTATCGGCGAAAAGAGATTTTACAGATGTTAGAGATGTTGTAAGGGCGTATTCTTTATTGATGAAAAAAGGAAAATCAGGAGAAACATACAATGTGGGCAGTGGAAAAGCTGTTTCTATAAGAAGTATTTTAGATATGATAATATCCATATCTAAGCTAAATATAGATGTAATAGTAGATAATGAAAAATTACGTCCAATAGATGTTCCTATAATTGAAGCAGACATAACAAAAATTCAATCTGAAACAGGATGGGCACCAACTATAGGAATAGAAAAAACTATAATTGAGAACTTAGAATATTGGAGAAAAAATATATAGTTTGTAACATCATTATCCGTATGCCCAATATCGTCAACTTAAGCAAATTGCTGAGGAAATTTATGAGGCTCTGCCTCAAACACCGCTTCTTTTTCTATCGCAAAAAGAAGCAAAAAACTCTTAAAGCATAAGGCTTTCGCTTTCTGCGGAAAGGACCAAGGGCGTTGCCCTTTGGAAACCTACGATTTTTTAAAAAAAATCGAGTAAAACTTTAATTTTTTCACTAAGTTGAGGACATTGTCTAGTTGCTCTGGACCTTTGGTAAAATATCTACGCCTTATACATATGGCTAAATAGTAACATGAATTTTGAATAGCAGAAAGGTTAAAATAAATGATTAAACAATTACAAGAGGTAGCAAAATATAAACATATGCTGGTTTCATCAGTTAAAAAAGATCTACGTTCTAGGTATAGAGGTTCGGTTCTGGGGTTTTTATGGACTTTCATAAATCCCTTGATGCAGTTAATTATTTATTCAATAGTTTTCCCTTATTTACTGAGAACAAGTCAGGAAAACTACCCCATGTATGTTTTTACAGCATTGTTACCATGGATATATTTCGTATCTTCGTTACAAAATTCTACTACATGTATAGTTGCAAATTCAAATTTAGTTAAGAAAATATATTTCCCAAGATTGATTTTACCTATAGCAGCCTCTACAACTGGTATTGTAAATTATATATTTGGTTTAATGATAGTTATACCATCATTAATAATTACTGGAGTAAAAATAACTCCATTTATATTGCTTTTACCATTGATTATGATAGTGAATTATATTTTTGTTACAGGTTTTTGTTTTATTTTATCATCATTATATGTTTATTTTAGAGATTTAGAGCACATAATAGGAATTATTACTTTAGTATGGTTTTACTTAACTCCAGTAGTATATGGTTCGGACATGTTTCCTGATAATGTATGGAATATATTGAAATGGAATCCTATGACACAGTTTATTTCAGCATATAGAAATGTACTGATGTTTGGAAAGGCTCCTGAAACATGGACTTTTATCGTTATTACTATAATGTCTTTACTGTTATTTTATGTTGGTACAATTGTATTTGATAAACTACAGAAAAATTTTGCAGAAGAATTGTAAATATGTTAGGAGTTTAAAAATGGAAGAAAAGCAAGTTGTAATTTCAGCAAAAAATGTAGGGAAACATTTTAAAATTTATAAAGATAAACCTACAACATTAAAAGATAGAACTTTAGCTATAGTAAAAAAAAGTTATGAAGAATTTTGGGCTATTAAGGATGTTTCATTAGATATAAGAAAAGGTGAAGTGGTAGGACTAATAGGACATAATGGGTGTGGAAAATCAACTCTTTTAAAACTTTTTACAAGAATAATTTATCCTGAAAAAGGACAAATTTCAGTAATAGGACAAGTATCTAGTTTGTTGGAATTGGGTGCAGGATTTCATCCTGATTTTACAGGCAGAGAAAATATATATACAAATGCATCTATTTTTGGGATATCAAAAAAAGAAATAGATAGTATAATAGATGAAATTATTAAGTTTTCAGAACTTAAAGACTTTATAGATAATCCTGTAAGGACATATTCTTCGGGAATGTACATGAGATTAGCATTTTCAGTAGCGATACATGTAAAACCAGAAGTTTTACTTATTGATGAAATATTGGCAGTAGGGGACTCAA
The DNA here is from genome assembly GCA_023439605.1 of Bacillota bacterium. Classification (GTDB taxonomy): domain Bacteria; phylum Bacillota; class Clostridia; order Oscillospirales; family Ruminococcaceae; genus JAEXNS01. The sequence goes on from JAEXNS010000292.1 coordinate 19,698, forward strand.
ATTTTCAGAAAAAATGTATGGATAAAATAGTTGAGTTTAAAAAGCAAGGAGTTACTATAGTAATAGTAAGTCACGATCTATCAACTATAGAAAAAATATGTGATCTTGCAGTATGGCTTGATGGTGGCGTAATAAGAAAAAAAGGTACTCCAAAAAAAATAATAAATGCTTATTTGGAGCAAATGGCAAAAAATCAAAATGAAGCACTTGTAAGACATAATGAGGAAGAAAAAGAAGAAGAGTCTTTAGAGATAAGTACAAACGAGGTTGAGGCTACTGAAAAATCTGATGATAGATGGGGATCAAGAGAAATAGAAATAATAGATGTAGAATTATTAAAAGAAAATGAAATAACAGCAGTTTATGATGTTGAAGATAAAATGGAAATAAAGATTAAATACAAAGTTAATAAAGACGTTGAAGATATATGTTTCGGTGTTGGTATTTTTGGAACAGATGGTGTTCAAAGGTATGGAACCAATACCCATATAGATGGTGAAAAAGTAAAACTAAAAAAATCGGGTTATGTAAAATTTGTAATAGATAGAATAGGTCTTGTAGAAGGTAGTTATTGGCTGGATGTTGCAGCTCATGATGAGAGAGGTTATCCGTTTGATTATAGATTAAAAATTACTGAGTTTGCTACAGTATCGAATATAAAAGACGTCGGCATAGTGCGGTTACCACATGCATGGGACTTTAATTAATAAGGGGGAAAATATTTTGGAAGATAAAATAATATTTAATGTAGAAAATATTGATATAGAAGATATAATAAAACAAATTCATGGCAAAATAGAAAAAAGAGGATATCCTCAAAAAGTAGTGCAGGAGTTTTCTTTGAAACATCCCCCTATAGTTACTTCAAATAACGATGGTAGGCAAAATATAGATATACTATATAAAAAAACATACATACAATATTGGTGGCCTATAATTTCTTTCCCTGGAATAAAAGGTAAGATTAAGAGTATTATAAAAAAAATGGTGAGAAAATTAACTTTTTTCTATATGCAACATGTTGTAGAGCAACAAAATGAATTTAATATTCAGGTAGCAAATACTATGAATATTATTGTTTCTGAAAATGAAGATTTAAAAAATAAAGTTAACAGTCTCAATTGTGAAATTAGCAGTATTAGAGATGCTTTAACATTAAATAATGCTAGAGTAGATAAATTGGGTAATATATATGATAAATATGGAGAAACAATCAAAGAAATTAACAAGTCATATTTAATAAATAATACTAGACTTACACGTATGGAAAGTGCAATAAAAGAGGAATTATCGATTAAAATGATGTATAATATGGCAGAGACAGAAGCGGCCGATTCACTCAAATCAGAACACAAGTTTAATTATCACCTTTTTGAAAACAAATTTAGAGGTTCAATAAATGAAATAAAAAATCGCCAAAGAAAATATGTTGACTATTTTATTGACAAAGAAAATATTCTAGATATAGGATGTGGACGAGGCGAATTTTTAGAGTTACTTGCTGAAAATAATGTAAAGTCTATGGGTGTGGACTTAAGCATTGAAAATGTAGAGTATTGTTCTCAAAAGGGGCTAAATGTTTCTTTACAAGATGGAATAGATTATTTAGAGGGTTGTGCAGATGATTCTCTAGGAGGAATATTTGCAGCACAAGTTATTGAGCATATTTCAAATGAAGAACTTTTGAGACTTTTAAACTTAGCATATAAAAAGCTAAAAAGTGACTCGGTTCTAGTTTTAGAAACTTTAAACCCAAAATGTTTAATGATATATGCAGAAAGCTTTTATATGGATCCATCACATTCCAAACCTGTTCATCCAGACACACTAAAATTTATGGCTGAAACAGCTGGTTATTCAAATTCTGAAATTTTGTATATGACTCCTTCAGAGGAAAGTTTAAAAATACCATATATTAATAATGATTTAGAATTTAATAAGTCCGTAGATAGATTGAACAAACTTATTTACGGCGAAAGAGAATATGCACTTGTTGCGAAAAAGTAGGAGAGACTATGAAAAAATCTAGAATAGTACAGTTTACACCCGCCATTTCGTTTGGTGATGCAGTTAGCAATGATATAATTGCTATGTCAGAGGTTTTAACTAGTTTAGGATATGAAAATGAAATAGTATCTATAGGTATAGGAAATAGAGTAAAACAAAAAGTAATCCAATTTGATAAATTCAGATCGAGAGAAGACGATATTTTTATTTACCACATGTCTATAGGAAGTGCCTTGACAAATTATATTATAAATGAAAATGTAAAAAAGAAGATAATGGTTTATCATAATATAACTCCGCAAGAATTTTTTGAAGGATTTCCTCCATTGAAAATTGCATGTCAAGTGGGAAGAATAGAGTTGGAAAAACTAGCTCCATACATGGATTTTTCCATGGCGGATAGCGATTATAATAAAGAAGAACTGGATAATTTAGGATATAAAAATACAGTTACCTTACCAATAGTATTTGATAAAAAAGAGTATTTATCAGTTATACCAGATGAAAAAATAATAAAAAAATATAAAAAAGATGATGGTTATGTTAATATTTTATTTGTTGGTAGAATTGCACCAAATAAAAAACATCAGGATATAATTACAAGTTTTCATTTTTATAATAAATACATAAATCCTAAAAGTAGATTATTTTTAGTTGGTGCTGCAAATTCTTTAGAAGTTTATAAGGATTCTTTAGATGAATATATTAAGGTTAATGAAATTCAAAATGTATTTTTTTCAGGACATGTAAAATTTCCTGAAATTATTGCTTATTACAAAATAGCTGATTTATTTTTATGTGAAAGTGAACATGAGGGTTTTTGCGTTCCTTTGCTAGAAGCTATGACTTTTGATATTCCTATATTGGCTTATCATTCATCTGCAATTCCATATACACTTGGGAATAGTGGAGTTATTTTTAGAGAAAAAGACCATAAAGTCGTTGCAGAGATAATAAATTCTATTGTGACAGATGAAAAATTAAAAACCGAAATAATCAGAAAGCAAAAAGAAAGACTAGACTTTTTTGATATAAATAAAACAAAAGAAAAATTTTCAAAGATGATATCATTTTGGTTAAATGAAATGGAGTAGAAAAATAAATGAAAAAAAAGTTATGTTTTATTGTACAAAGATATGGCGAAGAAATAAATGGCGGTGCTGAGGCTTACTGTAGAATTTATGCTGAAAAACTATCTGAAATATATGATATAACAGTTCTAACAACTTGTGCCTTGGATTATCAAAAATGGGAAAATTATTATCCTGAGGAATCAGTAAATATAAATAATGTAATGGTGCATAGGTTTAAAGTCGATAGT
>JAEXNS010000311.1 GCA_023439605.1 Bacillota bacterium
CTATATTTGTGAAAAATATAATATACGTTCTAAAGATGGGGCGGAATTAATTGATTATTGTCAATCAGAAGAAAAAGCTTTTGATTTATATTTTGAAGAACTTGAAATTTTCTTAAAAGAAAATAATATTGAAATACCTGAGATAAAATAAATTTTGAGTTATTTGTAAAGCTTAAAAAGTTAGGTGTATTTTTATTTCATATAGGATACAGATAAATACAAAGCAAATATAGTTTTAAAAACATCTACAAAGCTAGCGTTTATGTGGATGTAAAAGACTTTTTACATATGATTTTTATAAAAATAAAGCATATGTAAAAAGCTTTTGATAGACTTAATTATCAAAATTGATTATATTGATAACAGAAAGGAGGTAAAGAAATGGAACTTGGAAAACATATAAAAAAATATCGTTCAGAGAATTCATTATCACAGGAACAATTAGCTGAAAGAGTATTTGTCTCAAGACAGACTATTTCAAATTGGGAAAATGATAAGAGTTATCCGGATGTTAATAGTCTTGTTCTTTTGAGTGAAGTTTTTAACACCTCCATCGATAATTTAATCAAAGGAGATGTTAAGATTATGAAAAAACAGATTAAGGAAGATGACAAAAAAGAGTTTGAAAAGCTAGGTAATATTTTTGCGGTATTAATGATTGTTACAGTAGTATCACCTATACCATTGACACGATTTCTAGGATATGTCGGAATTGCAATATGGATTATTCTTATGTTTGTTACTATGTATGTTGCTATTGTAGTTGAAAAGAAGAAAAAGCAGTTTGATATCCAAACCTATCGTGAGATTATTTCATTCACTGAAGGAACAGGTCTGGATGAGATATCAAAAGCAAGAGAAGAAGGTAAAAGGAAATATCAAAAGATATTACTCGGTGTTGGTAGTGGCATAATTGCACTGGCAATTGCTGCGTTTTGGGGATTTGTACTTAATATTATTTGAAATAGGACGTGATAGCATGGATATTAGAAAAATGGATATAAATGATTATGATGATGTTTATAAACTTTGGCTTTCATGTGTTGGCATGGGATTAAATAACTTAGATGATTCAAAAAATGGAATTGAAAAATTTCTTGAGAGAAATCCTGAAACTTGTTTTGTAGCAGAGAATAATGAAGAAATTATTGGCGTAATAATGGTAGGAAATGATGGCCGAAGAGGTTATATATATCATACATCAGTTCATCCGCAATATAGAAATCAGGGAATTGCAACTAATCTTGTAAATACAGCTATGAGTGCATTATCTGAACTGGGCATAAACAAAGTGGCATTAGTTGTTTTTGAAAAAAATGAGATTGGAAATAAGTTTTGGGAAAATCAAGGCTTTACAGTTAGAAATGATTTAGTATATAGAAATAAAGCTTTAGAAGATGTTATTAGAATAGATACATAAAACAAATATACTCAATTATGTCTTGTGATTATATATTATCGAAAAAAGAAGCAAAAGAAAAGCCGTAATCGGAAAAATTTGAATACGGCTTTTATATATTTGATTTAAATTATTAAATAAATTCACTCTTAGTCGCTTATTTAATGTTCCTTTTAACAATTTTTAATATTGAATTGAAAATTATTTTAATAAAAATAATTGCAGCAACAATAATAAATACGTCTACTGTGAATCCTATGAAAACACTATTAAAATGATTTTCAATTCCTATTTTATCGTTTAGCATTAAACCAAGAAAAATTCCGATGCAATCATTAATATATTCTTTCCAGTCAATTTTATGAGACTTTTTTATTTCACTTTCAATACTATTCTTTATAAGTTTTTTGTTGTAATATTTTCGTTCTTTTTCTGCCTGAGATTTATCCATACTATCCTCCTGTTGAAATATAGTTTTATATTAAAAATTCTGATTTTTCATTTAACCAATTATACCATATTTTATTATGGGTTTCAATACAAAAAAACATAAATTTACAAGAAATTTTCAACAAAAACTTTACACATTCAGAAATATATGATATAATGTATCAAAAAATAAATTATAAATAATCGGAGGAACACTATGGGATTGTTTGATATTTTGTTTAATACCAATTCTAATAAAAATACTAATAGAAATAATAATACTAATACCAATAGAAATACTAATACTAATAAATCAGATAATATCAATCAAAAAAATGGTAATACACCAAAAATTAATGAAATAGCACTTTCAGAGTCATCACGTATAGTATCAGACTATGAATATGGTGATAATGACAGTGAATATACTATTTCATTTAAGATTAATGATGCTTTTAAAGAAGCACATTCTCATGCTGGCGAGGTTGTAATGCTTTATACATATTCGCCGAATGAAGAATATGGCTGTGAGGGATCTATTCCTTGTGTAGCAACTATACTTGATGATAAGGTTTATCATGCTGTTGAACAATTTAAGAAAAACGGCAATTTTGAAGGTGCCATAGACCTTGTGCCGTTAAATGGCAAATTTTATTTTAAAGCAAAAATGAAATATATTAATGAAATGATGTATTTTTATGGCCTTGATCGATGTGATGGATCATGGGAGAATAATGGAGTTTGTATTGTGTATCAGAATGAATTTGTCGGAACAGAGAATGAAAAAAAACTTATGGCTGTTTTAGATGAAGTTGCTGAAAGCTATTCTGAAATATTAAAAGGATAAAACAGTATATATTCAATCATATTTATTACATATCCACTTTTTCGCAAAGAAATAAAACTATGTAAGAAATAATTAGAATAAGTACATAGTAAAAATATGAAAAATTAATCTTATGGAGGAAAAATAATGAGAAGAAGTGAAAGAGAAATTACAGATAAAAATGAAATAGAAAAATTTATATCCGAAGAACAGATTATGAGAGTTGCTTTTTATGATGATGGTGAAATCTACATAGTTCCTGTTAACTATGGATATACATACAATCATGATGAGTATACTTTTTATTTTCATGGTTCAAAGGCAGGAAGAAAATATGAGTTAAGTAAAGTGAATTCTTTAATTGGTTTTGAGATTGATGGAAAATACAAATTGTTAAATGGTGAATTTGCTTGTGATTTTTCAGCAAAATTTCAGAGTATTGTAGGGACTGGTGAAATTTGCATGGTAAATGATATGGAAGAAAAGGAAAATGGATTAAATTCTATTATGAAACAGGTTACAAAAGAGAACACTTGGAATTATAATAGAAAAAGTATGGATTCTGTTGCTATTTTTAAGATAAATGTTA
>JAEXNS010000324.1 GCA_023439605.1 Bacillota bacterium
ATTTTAAACCCATTAAAAATTCATCATAATTATAGTTGATTTGATTTTCAAGTTGTACAATATAATCATTATTTATGGATATATTTTTTACTTCTTCTTTTTCAATAACCATTTCATCTTCATAAATATAATTATAAAAATTTATATTAAAATCATAGGGTAACAACGTTTCTAGAGGAACATCAAACATTTCATGTAAAATTTGTGCGTCTTTATGAAATATTAAACACATAAGCAGCCAATCTTTCATACAGTTGGCACTTGATGATAAAAAAGGATTGATAGTTTTATTTTTTTTCACAAAAGAGATATAATCATTTATTTTGGTTATATCTTTTTTTTCTATGCTTAATGGAATGAAAATTTTGTCTTTTGCTCTTGTAAGAGCTACATACATAAGCCTCATTTCCTCACTTAAAGAATCTTGACGATTAATAGAATCTATTACTTTATAAGGTATTGTATTGAATTTTTCAAAAGTTTCTATATTCTGCAGTTTAAATCCTATACCATAATCAAAATTTAGCTGAACATTCTTCATACTATCTTGCATATTAAAGTTTGAACTTGTTCCACATAAAAAAACAAATGGGAACTCTAGTCCCTTGGATTTATGTATTGTTTTAATCATTACTGCATCTTCAGAAGATGAGATTGTAGAACCTTGTCTCAAATCACCATTTAATCTTTTAATGTTTTCTATATATCTTAAAAATCCCGTTAAACCATCATTTGAGGATTGTTCATATAAACGTGCATATTCAAGCAAAACTCTTAAATTAGCTTTTTTCTTATTTCCATCTTTGTAAATTTGAACTACTGAAAGAAAATCTGTATTATCATATATTTTCTTTATAAGTTCTTCTAAAGTGCAACAAGCAGAATACTTTCTGAATTTTATTAATGAGTTATATACATTTTTTAGTTTTGATTTTATTTTTTCATCTATCAATTCTTCTTTTTCATCTATAGCCAACAACAAAGCGTCATATATAGTAATTTCTTTATTTAATAAACGAACAGTAGATATTTCATCTGCATTCATCATAAACATTGGCGAAAGCATAATAGATGTGAGTGCAGTATCAATTAAAGGATTATCTATAACTGTAAGTAAATTTAATAAAATAGATATTTCTCTTGATTTAAGATACCCTGGTGTTTCTTCACTAAAAACTTCTATATTATATTTTTCAAACTCTTTTAAAAATAAATTTGTCATCCTTTTACTTCTTAACAAAATACAAAAATCTCTTTTTGTACATGGTCTTATTGTTCCTTTATCACAAACCGGATGAGAATTTCTAAGCATTTCATTTATTTTTTTAACGGTATATACTACTTCGTGGTTTATTTTTTCTTCTAAATTTAAAGTGTCTATAATTGCTATTTCAGTATTTTTTTCTATTTCATCTGGGAAAATAGCACCATTTATTAGTTTTTCTTCTTCGTTATATTCTATATCCCCTATTTTTTCTGACATTATATTTTCAAAAATATAATTGACAAAATCGACAGTTTCTCTTGAACTTCTAAAATTTTTATTTAATTTTATATACGAATTCTTGTCAGTTTTATCTTGGTAAGGTACCGATTTATTTATAAAATCAATAAAATTTTTCGGGTTGGCTAATCTAAATCTATATATAGACTGCTTTATATCTCCAACTACAAACATGTTTTTGCCTACATGATCTGCTGTTCCATCATGTGAAAGAAGCTTAAATATTAGATTTTGATTATTATTTGTATCTTGAAACTCATCTATCATTATTATTTGTACATAGTTTGAAATTTCATGTGCTATTTTCGATTTCACTATATTTCCATTTTTATCGATAAATGATAGTAACTTTACTGTAAGTTGTTCTGCATCTGAAAATCCAATGGAGTTCTTTTCTTTCTTTATATTCCATATTTCTTTATTTAAATTTTTAATAATATCCGTTATAAATCCTATTATCTCATAATGCGAATTTACATCTCTTTTAATATTATTTAAAAATCCAATGTCACCAATTACGTCAGATACTTTCTTTTTATACAAATTACGTAGTTCTTTAACTTTTTCAGTTATTTCCTCATCACCTTTTGTAAAGGTTAATCTTTTAAATTCTGGTTTTTCTATTTTTATTAATTTTTCTTCTAAAGATAATTCTTTATTTTTTAATAATGAACTTATCAAATCTATAGCTACAAATTCTTCAGTTAATTGCTCTACCTTTTTTGTTTGATTTGTTTCAGATAAAGCAAGTACAGCTTCTTTAGCTAATGCAACAGAATATTCAGAAGTATTTAAAATATTTTCCGTATATTTCAATATAAAATCACTATTTATAAAATTTTCGTATATATAATTTTTTTGAATATCCTCAAGCCATTTTTCGCTATAAGGTATTGAAGAAATATAATTATGAATATCTAGAATTATATTTTCAAGTGGCTTATCATTTTTATAACAAAAATAGTTATATAATTTTTCCATTTGACTAGGTTTATTTTGATAAAAGTTCTCAAAAACTGTCTGCAAGGCTTTATTTTTAATTAAATTTTCCTCTGTCTCCTCAATTATTCTAAACCCAGATGACAGTTCAAACTCCTGAATATTTTCTTTTATTAAATCAAAGCAAAAAGAATGTATTGTAGATATTTTAGCACTTTGAAGCATAAGCTGTTGTTGTATTAACCATTCATTTTCAGGCTGATTTTCTATAAGTTCAGAAAGTGCTATAGTAAGTCTTTGCTTCATTTCGGCAGCTGCATCTTTTGTAAAAGTAACTATAACCATTTTTTCTGCAGATATTTTATTTTCTGTATCAGCCAATTGACTTATAAGTCTAGAAATTAAAACCGAAGTCTTTCCACTTCCAGCAGCAGCAGACACAATAATAGAAACTCCACGTGCATTTATAGCATCTTGTTGTTCTTTAGTCCATGTTGCCATTTTCGTTCTCCTCATTTCCAAAAAGTCTAATTTCTGATTCTTTTTCTGTGATTTCTGCTATTCTACTTCTCAAATTCGGCACATTACCACATATATCCCAATACTCACAGTTTTCACATATATCAGTATGATTTTTGCACTTAACCAATGGATTTGCAGATATATTTCCATCATAAAGTTCTAAAACCATGTTTCGTATTAGCTTCTTTGCATAATCTCTTAATTTTTCAAATTGACTTTCAGATAAATATGAAGACTTTGTTTTATCTAGCATTAACTCGCCGTCACCTTTATCTGCACTAACAGTTTTTGCAGGTATATAAATACCCTTTATATGTTCTTCCATTGCATTTAAGACTTCCCTGTTTTTCAAAACTACACCTTTCATTTTATAAAAAGAGTTTATATAATCATCTATGTCTTTTTCCTCATCTTTATCTATGGAGATATTTCCAGAAGGCATATACAAAATTCCAGCTGGAAAATAGTCTTTGTACTTTGAATCCTTTTCAGTCAATGCAAAAATATATAGAAGCATTTGCATATCTAAGCCAAAAATTACATTTTGTAAATTGAAGCTATGTGCTCCTGTTTTATAATCAATTATTCTAATGTATTTTTCGCCATCATTTTCATATACATCTACACGATCAACTTTACCATTTAAAATTATTTCTACCCCATTTGAAAAATTTAATTTTATGGGTTCATTAAGAATTTTCTGAGATATTTTTAACTCAAAATCTATAGGAACAAAGCTGGCTTGTGAAAACTCAGATTGAATGTGGGTTATAAGTTGTGTCATATTTGATGTTATTTTTTTGAAGTTTGCATTAAATCTATGGCTTTTCCCAAAGTCACCACCAAGAATATCATTTTTATAATATTCTGATGTTTTTTCTATCTCTGCTTCGATTTCAGATTTACTTAAAGATAAAAAATGTTCTTTTGTATAACTGTTTTTAAATATTTCTTCCAAACACAAATGTATTAAATTTCCTTGCTCAAGTGGATTAATTTCTTTTTTTATTCTTGTTTTTAATTTTAACCCATATTTACAAAAATACCTAAAATGACAAAAATTAAAATCCTGAAAAGCCGTTGCTGAAATATTTAAATTATCAGTAAATAATTTATTTATTAGTTCTTTATTTTTTATGGTAAAATCAATATTTTCATTTACCATATCCAAATATTCTATTTTTCTAAAATACTCTGTATTTTTTTGAAGAGTTTTTCTTAAACACATATATACTTCATTTTTACTTTTAAAAGTTTGAACATAGTTATAGTATGCTGACTTATATGTTTGCGAATAATATATTATATCAAAATCATTTGCATATTTTAATATGTCATTAGAAAACATTTTTCCAATTTGATTTAACACATATGACGGGTACCTTGCCCCACCTGTTATATCAGAAAGCGGATATGTTAAAAATAGTTTTTCAGAAGATGCCGAAAATATCCTGTATGCTATAAGTCGTTCATCTGCAATTAATTCTTTAAGATCCTTTGATACATTTAACCCCACTTCAAAGAATAATTGCTTATCCTTTTCGTTTAATATACCTTTTGATTTAACAGTAGATGGAATTAGCCCTTCATTTACACCAACTATAAATGAAATTTTTGGAGAATTTAGTCTTGCTTTTTCAGCAGATAAAATCATAACAGAATCTAAAGTTTGAGGTATGTTTAAAAAACTGTTCTGTTTTAAAATAAATGTAAATAAATCTTTGAAGTTTTTTAATGATATTTTTTCTCCCCCATAAATATCCACTAAAGCATCTAGAGTATCAATTATTAAATCCCAAACTCTATGCAAATCAATTTTTGTAGTTAAAGCATCTTCTTCTTCTTCAAAATAATTCATTAGTTCATCAATTTTAAATTTAATATGCGAGTTATCTAAGAAATTATATATATTTTCACATATGCAACTTACTGGTTTATTTTCACAATTTTTTTTGAATTTTTGAATTGGATTTATAATTTTCTGTCTCAATTCATCCATTTTATTTTCATTATCATCGACATTAAAAGTTGAAAGCCACATATCCCCATCTACATTCCACTTGTAACAGTAATTTTCAATTAGAGATATTTCTATTTGTTCTATTTCAACACACTGAGTTTTTATATATTTAAAAATTTTTTCACTTTCAATTTTATTTGCCGACGTTATCTCTAACAGGGATGTAATCATTAATACTGGTGCTGTATGCATTATGGATTTTTGGCTATCTGAAAAATATGGGATATTATATCTATCCATAGTAGATTCAAAAATACTTTCATAATCAGAAAGTTGTCTTGATATTACTGCAAAATCAGACCATTTATATCCTTTTCTAACCATTTCTCTTATAGTCGCACATACAAAATCTGCTTCTTGATATAAATCTTTTGATTCAATTATAGAAATATTTTTTGATTCACCTTGTTTTTCATAAGTCGTTTTAAATAAATTTAATGATAAATGCTGTATATCCTTAGATATAAATCTTTTAGGTTCTTTTAAGTGTATTTCTATTCTTGTCTCCTTATTATATTCATATGCAATATTTTTTAATGTATAATAAGATTTGTTTATTTCGGAAAATAAGGAGTTATCTTTTTTAGTTATTTTTTCAGTACACATACTAATATAAATATCTTCTGACTGAAAAATTATATTTTTTATTAACTCCAATTCATCTTTACTAAAACTATCAAATTCATCTATAAAAACAATTGAATTTTTAAAAAAATCCACTTTAGATGATATTTCTGCTGATTTAGAAATATCAGTCAATCCATCTCTATAACCATAATCCGAAAGTTTTTTTTCATAATATGAATATATAAGTGATATGTCTTGTGCTTTTTCTGATATTTTTTCATTTACAAATTGAATTTTTGAACTAAAAAAATCCGATTTTATATTTGCATGTCTAAAATCATTTATTAAATCCAGAATTTCTTCAATAAAGTAAATAGAATCAGATTGTTTATTAAAAAAAAGTAAAGCCTTTTTTTCTTTTAATTCTGATATAACCTTATACATAAGAATGATTTTTGTTATATCATTTGCATATTCTCCCTTAAATCCACCGTTATTATCAAAGATTAGTTTTGCTAATCTTGTAAAACTTACCGCAGTAATCATGTTTGAATGTTTTGCACCCAAGCTGATACATAATTTTCTTTCATATTCAAAAGAAAATTGTTCAGGCATGATAACAAAAATTTTTTTATTACCATTTTCATCTATCACTTTTCTTATTTTTTCTATTAAATATGTAGTTTTACCTGTTCCAGATGAACCTAAAATATAATTAATCATGTTTAACCTGCTTTACAATTTTATTATAGCTTTTTTACCAATTTACTCCTCCATAATTCATTGCAGCTTTTTGACCCATTTCAGCACCACATAGAAGAGCTTTGTTTATA
>JAEXNS010000336.1 GCA_023439605.1 Bacillota bacterium
TAGTAACCCAGCTGTTTTTTGATAATAACTATTTTTATAATTTTCAAGATAAAATAAAAAAAATAGGAATAAATGTTCCTGTTGAAGCTGGAATTATGCCAGTAACCAATAAAAAGCAAATAGAAAAAATGGCTACATTATGCGGAGTTCAACTACCAAAGAAATTCATTAAAATGATGGAGAAATATGAACACAATGCCTTGGCTATGCGTGATGCAGGTATTGCATATGCGGTAGATCAAATAGTTGATTTAGTTTCCCAAGGGGTAGATGGTATACACTTATATACAATGAATAATCCATATATAGCAAAAAGAATTTATGAGGCAACACATAATATTATAAATGCATAAAATAATATTTCGAATAAATAAAAAACAAGAATTCTAATTAAACTAAATTAGAATTCTTGTTTTTGGTTTACAAATATTTTTATAAGTCAAGATTATTTATAAGTTCTTTTAATTGAATTATTTCGTCTTTGCTAAAAGTCAAACCTTTACCCATTTTTTCGTGTTCTGGATCCCATTCACGAATATCATATTTTGCTTCACGATCATTCCATGAAACCAAGTTTAATTCTTTGTTCCATCCTTTTGGTGATGTTGAGATTATTCCAATATTTTCGGTTATTTCATATTTTATTTCTGCCATGTTTTTACTCCTTTATTTGTTGATAAATATATTATACTATTTAAATATAGTAAAATCAATGGCAATTAAAAAATCAAGGAATAAATTCGTTAAAAAACACCAATAAACAAATTGACAATTTGGATTAATTTTGGTATAATTGTATGGAATTTAAAATAAAATTGCCAATAAGGAGAAAACAAAATAATATGAAAAAAATAAGAAAAGTTTGCTTACTGTTGATGATTGCTTCACTAATATTTTCCTCATGTACAGAGGAGAAAAACAATATAGAAAATAATTCAAAAGATGAAAATACAATTCAAGCTATTAGTTATTCAAATAATGAGTTTGAACTAAGTGATATTTCTGGTGAAATCAAATCTAACTTTATTATAAATAATAATTTATTTATTTTAGAAAATGTAGATATAGAAAATAAAATTTATAAAGTGGATTTAAATAATTTTAAAACAGAAGTTATTTTAAGTAAAAATATTCTAGAAGATAATGTTTTAAGTGTTTGTAATTATGGTAATAATATTTTAACTTTATCTTATAAACTAAATTATTCAGGAGTACAAGATGTTTCAATAGAAAATGAAAATTCTGATATGGATGAATTTTTTCAAAATATTAAACCAAGCATGTCAATTGACGAATACGATATAAATGGGAATCTGATCAATTCCAACTTGTTAGATGATGAAAATATTCAAACTGTAGTTTCTACATATGCATCAAATTTGGGACAATTTGATGCAAAAATATATATAGATAAAAATAGTTATAAATACATAGTAATAGAAGAAAAAATTTATGTTTATGATGAAAATTTTAAATTTAAAAGTATTATAAATATACCTGAAGATATGTCGATTAGTAAATTTATTATTTCAAATGAAAACCATATTAGTGTTATCTTTTCTGAAAATACTGTCGGACAATATAAAATCTATATGGGAGATATTGATGTAGAAAAAAGCATAATTCAAAAACAAGAGGAACTAAATGATGAAGAAATTTTTAATGGATATGGATATTATAAGTTTATAAAAAAGAAGAATAATAAGATATATGGTGTTAATAAAGATGATAAAATTATTTTAGATTTAGCTCAAAATTATTTAAATACAAGCATTTATGATTTTAGTTTTATTGATGATAAAACTATTCTGATAATGTATTTAGAAGATGAAAAGCCAACCATATGTATTTTGAATAGAAGTGAAAATGCAGTTAAAGATAAAGAGGAAATAGTTCTAGCTGTAAGTAATGTGGATTTAGAAATTAATAAAATTATAAATGATTTCAATAAAGCGAATAATTCGTACAATGTTGTGTTGAAAGAATATCCAGTAGAAGATTATGCAACTAATTTATATAAAGATTATGTATCTGGAAACATTCCGGATATGATGTTTATTAATAATGATATACCGTTTCAAGATTTCTGTTCAAAAAATATGTTTGAAGATATTTATACTTTTATAGACAGAGATAAGGACTTAAATAGGGAAGACTTTTTTGAAGGAGTTTTAAAAGCTTTTGAGTTTAAAAATGGATCTCTATATTCAATGCCTACTGGATTTGGAGTTAAAACATATGCAGTTAAATCAAAGTTTGTTAATAATTCTTCAATTTGGACGATCAATAATTTAAATGATATTATGAGTTCTCAAGGTTCAGATGTACAATTTATGGTTTCATTAGATAGAATGCAATTATTTAAGGAAT
The DNA here is from genome assembly GCA_023439605.1 of Bacillota bacterium. GTDB lineage: Bacteria > Bacillota > Clostridia > Oscillospirales > Ruminococcaceae > JAEXNS01. Next base: position 2,371 of record JAEXNS010000336.1, read on the forward strand.
TTATATACTTTAATATAAATGAATATATTGATTTTGAAAAAGGTGAATGCTATTTTGAAAATGAAAGTTTTGTAAAATTGTTGGAGTTATTCAAAAATTATAAAGTTGATGAAAATGATGATGTGAAATATAAAAATGCTGAGTATATAGAGGGTTACAAAAACGATAAAATAATAATGAAGAGAAAAGACATACAGAATTTATTTTTCATGAAAGAGCTTGAGGTGGATTTTGAAGATGAATTTAGTTTAGTTGGAGTTCCTTCTGTGGAAGGGGAAGGTAGTTCTGTGATCTGCCCTGGTTTTGAAATATCAATATTTCAAAAATCTAAAAATAAGGATGCCTCATGGGAATTTATAAAGCATTTTTTATCAGAAAAGTATCAAAATACAAAGTTAGATACTTTCCCTATAATTAAAAATTCTCTTTTTAGTAGAATAGAAACCCAAAATCAAATTAATGTTTTTGTTGATGAAAATGGGAAAACAGTAGAATATGCAAGTAAATATATTAACAGTAATTATTTCGGTCAATTAAGCCAAAATGAAATAGATGATTCATTAGAGTTTATTTCTTCTATAAATAATGTTTATCGTGAAGATATGAAGTTAAATAAAATATTTGAAGAGGAACTTTTGAATTATTTTGATTTAGGTAATTCAGCAGAGAGAACAGCAGAGTTATTGCAAAATAAAATATCATTATATGTTGCAGAGATAAAATAGAGGTTAATACTACTAATATTCTAAAATACTTGATTGAATGTTACTGTTCAGCTATATGTATAAGGCGGAGATATTTTACCGAAGGTCCAGGGCGATCGGAAAGCCCGGTCGACTCCGCAGAGTCGAAACCTTTTAGAAACCGTAAAATTTACCTTTAACAGATGAATGATAACGTTTTTATACCGCTATAGTAATTTGAGAAATTCTTTACATATTACTATAAAACAAACCGCCTTAGATTTATTTCTAGGCGGTTTGTTTTATTTTTATTCCCAAAATAAAAATATGCATTTTTCTTTTAAAAATAGCTTAAAAATATGCAAAAAATATTTAAAAACAGTCTTAAAATATGCAGATTAAATTTACTATTTATAGGAGTTTCGAATCTGCGGATTTGTCAGGGCTTTCTAAGTGCCTTGGACCTTCGGTAAAATATAGCTCTCTTAATACATATGGCTAAATAGTAACTTATAATTAAAAAACAAAGATAGGTACGTTTGATTTATTTACGTTATAGTGATATAATTATATAAGAAGTATAAAATCTTAGATTTAATACTAATTTAAAAAAAGTCTTTTGTGTAAAAAATATCTAATAGTATTTTTTATGGTTATCAATTGACTGAAAATTAAAGAAAGGGGGGAAAATATATAATATGAAACTTTTATTTTTAGTTTTAAATAAAACAGAAAAATTGGATGAAATTTTATC
>JAEXNS010000362.1 GCA_023439605.1 Bacillota bacterium
ATTACCATGTCAAAAATACCGTATAAAATTTTACTAAGTGAAGATGAAATGCCTAAACAATGGCATAATATCCGTGCAGAAATGAAATCATTACCTGAACCATTTATACATCCTGGCACTTTAAAGCCATGTGTTCGTGAAGATTTACTCCCTGTTTTTTGTTCTGATTTAGTTGATCAAGAGCTAAATGTTACAGACAAATATATTGATATTCCAGAAGAAATATTAAATTTTTATAAAATGTATAGACCTTCCCCACTTGTAAGAGCTTATAACCTTGAGAAAAAGTTAGGAACACCTGCTAAAATTTATTATAAATTTGAAGGTACTAATACTTCCGGTTCTCATAAATTAAACTCTGCTGCTGCTCAAGTTTATTATGCAAAAAAACAAGGATTAACTCAATTGACTACCGAAACAGGTCCTGGTCAATGGGGTACTGCTTTATCTATGGCTTGTGCATATTTTGATATGGATTTAACAGTATATATGGTTAAGGTTTCTGCTGAACAAAAACCTTATCGTAGAGCAGTTATAGAAACTTATGGCGGAAAAGTTATTCCATCTCCTTCAGATACAACAGAAGTTGGCAGAAGAATTTTGGCTGACAACCCCGAAACTGGTGGTTCTCTTGGTTGTGCTATTTCTGAAGCTATGGAAGTTGCCGTTCAAACAGACAATTGCCGTTATGTTTTAGGAAGTGTTTTAAATCATGTACTTTTACATCAATCAATAATAGGACAAGAAACAAAAGTTGCCTGTGAAAAATATGGAATCAATCCAGATGTTATTATAGGATGTGCTGGAGGTGGATCAAACTTAGGTGGTTTAATATCTCCTTTTATGGCTGATAAAATAAATGGTAAAAATAATATTCAATTTATAGCTGATGAACCTGCTTCTTGTCCATCTCTAACAAGAGGAAAATATGCATTTGACTTTGGTGATACTGGAAAAACTACTCCTCTTATGAGAATGTACACACTTGGAAGTGGATTTATGCCTTCCTCAAATCACGCTGGAGGATTACGCTATCATGGAATGTCTACTGTTGTTTCAAAACTATATCATGATGGTTATATGGAAGCACGTGCAGTAGAGCAAACAAGTGTTTTTGAAGTTGCTACACTATTTACAAAATGTGAAGGTACATTACCTGCCCCTGAATCATCACACGCAATTAAAGTTGCAATAGATGAAGCTCTAAAATGTAAAGAAACAGGCGAAGAAAAAACTATATTGTTTGGTTTAACTGGCACAGGATATTTCGATATGGCTGCTTACTCCTCATACAATAATAAAACAATGACTGATTATATTCCTTCAGATGAAGATTTACAAAAAGGCTTTAATTCTCTACCACAAGTTAATTTATAAAAATATCCCCCTTTCAAAATGAAAGGGGGATATTTTTAAAATCCATTTAAATGATTTGTTTTTATTATTGTAGCATAATCTCTATATGAATAATTTAGATCAACTGGACCAGATATTCCATTTATTCTTCCTGAACTAGAATATTGCCATAAACCGCCAAATTCATTGCCATAACGAGGTATATGATACCAATGTGCCAACCACTTATCATACTTAACCAATCTTGATTTATCTAGTTTGTAATTAATCCAAACAAGATTTGTGTAAAGACCTATATAATATCCTCTAGATTGAACTTTATCACAAAAATTCACAGTTATATCTGTCAATAAATTAATTCCTAAATTATTTTGAGACTTATCTTCAATATCAAAATAAACTGGATATTCAAACTGTTTTCCACTAACAACAGAAAGAAAAGCCTCAACTTCCATATTCGATTGTTCAAGAGTTTTCGCATAACTATACCAGTAAGCTCCAACTTTTATTCCATTTGCTTTTGCATTTGCATAGTTAATTTCAAAATTTTTATCTTTTTGAGAACTGTAGCCTCCATAACCAGCTCTCAAAATTGCAAAATCAATTCCACTAGCTTTAACTGTCTTCCAATCTATTATACCTTGATACACAGAGACATCTATACCCTTTTCTTTTACATTTTTCATAATATATTCTGGTATAGTTGCTAAAGTAGTAGTAACAGTAGTTTGAGGTGGATTTGTTGTAGTTACAACTGTTGTAGTGCTTGTTGTCATTTCTGTTGTGGTTTGTATAGGTGTTGTTTCAGTCAATGTAGTTTCTATAGTTGTTTCTTCTGGTGTAATAAAAGTTGTTTCTTCCAACAATGGTGTTGAAGAAATATCTGTTTCGCTTGTCTCTTCTAAAGTAGTTATAATTTGTTCGCCTTCTGTTACAACATAGGTAGTTACTGTTTCTTCAGAAGACATAGCCTCTGACAATATTTGTTGTTTAATTCTACATAAATCAAAAACATCTACTTGTTCTTCCGTCTTTTCTTTAACTAAAATCGCACTTTTAAAAAAACTATACTTTAAAATTGGTTTTTCACTTAATAAATTAAAATCCGTCTCTGCCGCAAAAAATTTTTCCTTACTAAAAGCCAAAAACGAGAATAGTACTAAAAAAACAACCAGATATTTATTTCTTTTTTCTTTCATAAACTTTGTAATGTAAAAAGTAATTAAGTTACTTGCTTTACAAAACTATCCCTCCAATCAAATTAAAATAAAATAAAATAAAAAATATTACAAATAATTTATTAATCATTTTGTAATATTTTAAGTTAAGTTTATTATATCATACTTTTAATAAAAAATCTAGTACTTTTCATGACTTTTTTTTAAAATATTTTTTGATATTTATTTATTTACACAAAACTTAATAAATAAATATTCCATATCTATCTTTATTTTAGCTTTTATGTTTAAATACAAACACTTTTTGCAATCGTTATTAAATAAAATATTAATTTTATATTACAGTTGACATCGTTTTGACATAATTGATGTCAACTGTAATAATTATCATGACTTATTTTACTGGTTAATTATAAGCCGTTATTTCCCTCCTCTTTTTTCGTAATCTATTTCCGTTTTCATCTTCCAATCTTGAGGTACAGCAGCACATGAACTACGAAGTCCCCTCACAGCATAGTCAATATCCTCAAAACTGTTTGCAACACCAACAGAATCATGGCAATAGTTAACTGTTCTATCTTTGTCTATTCCATACTTAGCTGCTGTTTCAACTGCATCAATGTTTGCACCCAAAAAAATAAACTCCCAATTATATTTATCTTTCTGACGTTCAACTATTTTTTTAATATCATCCGAACTATAATTATGACTGGCATTTTCCATTCCATCAGTCGTTATTATGAAAATAGTATGTTCTGGAACATCTTCCTTTCTCACATATTTATGAATGTTTCCAATATGATTTATTGCTCCACCCATTGCATCAAGTAAAGC
>JAEXNS010000363.1 GCA_023439605.1 Bacillota bacterium
AATGCAAAAATAACTACTTTTAGAATGTCATCTTTAAACCCAACTAAAACTGTACCTGTTATTGTAATCCAAAGCGAAACTTCAACAATCGCAATTAATGACCCTTTTAATCTTTCGCCACGATTTATAAGTACATTTCTTAATGTAGAAGCGGTAACTTCTAAAATTTTTCCAAAGAAAATAAAGAAATAAGCCCATATACCTTCAAATAAAAAATCCATAAATGTTTTTTTGAAATAGCAAACTATTTTCAATGCTCCTTTCTTTAGTATTTACATTTTTATGTATACTTACATTATAGCATATATTTTTATAAAATGCAAAAAAAATCATAAAATTCATGTATAAAAATATATTTTTGGTTACTATTCAGCCATATGTATAGGGTTGCAATGTTTTGCAGAAGGTCCTAGGCGACCAGAAAGCCTGTTCGATTCCGCAGAGTCGAAATCCCTACAAAATCATAAGCTTATCTTTATTACCAAGTAATACCGAATAACAAAATATTTTTTATTATTAAAATTTATATATTGACCTAAAAATCATAAAGTGATATAATTATGACATGTGGATTTTATTTTTTATGATTATTTTTAATTTTTGCGTTACTATTCCACCACTCAAAGATATTTTACCGAATGTCCAGGGCGACTGGAAAGCCCGGTCGACTCCGCAGAGTCGAAACTCCTACAAAATCACAAACTTTACCTTTAACAGCTAAACAGTAATGTTTTTGCAAGATTTAAAACGATAAATTTCAAAAAACACAAAAAAAGCTTGACTTTTATCTCAAAATAGTTTAAAATATAAATAATCAATAGGCGGTGCTTGCATGACCAAAGGACAACTAGAAGCAAAAATTAGTGAATTGGTTAGTAAATTTGAAATAGAATATATGGGACGTGGACCAAAAGCCATTAAAACATATATTATTAACGACATGATTGTTGTTAGACTATCTGGATTTTTAAGTCCTTCTGAACAAAAGCTTACTGACAATCCACAAGGTATAGAATTATTTAAAAAAGTTCGTACTTCCCTTTTTGAAGGTGGGAGAGGATACTTGGAAACACTTATAAAGGACTTTATAGATGTAGCCATAATCAGCACCCACTCAGATATAAGTACGAAAACCGGCGAAAAAATCGTTATAATAACCGTTGATAGAAATTTAGATGAACTTTGTAGTTCAAAATAAATTTTTCGGAAGACTGTTCAAAGTAGATTATTATCTAAGTTGTAGGTAAGCCGATATTCATTTATAAAATGAATATCGGCTTTTATTTTTATAATTTAATACCTATTTATAAAATTTTTTTAAAATAAGTATTAAATGCCTATTGAATACAAAAACCTAATCACGAATAATTTTATGGAGGTAATTTTATGGCAAAAAAAGTAGCAGTTATTATGGGTAGTGATAGTGATTTACCAGTAGTTAAAGGAGCTATAAACTCATTAAAGTCGTTTGGAATTTCAGTAGACGTACATGTTATGAGTGCACACAGAACTCCAAAAAGGGCTTGTGAATTTGCAGAAAATGCAAAAGAAAATGGATATAGTGTTATTATAGCAGCTGCGGGTATGGCTGCACATTTAGCAGGAGTACTTGCTGCACACACGATTCTACCAGTAATAGGCATACCCTGTAAATCAACCTCTTTTGATGGTTTAGATGCACTTTTATCTACAGTTCAAATGCCAAAAGGAATCCCAGTTGCTACGGTAGCTGTAAATGGTGCCGACAATGCCGGTATACTTGCCGCACAAATCATTGGATTAAGCGATGAGTCAGTTGCCGAAAAATTAGTTAAAATGAAGAAAACTATGGCGGAAGAAGTAGTGGCAAAAGATGAGAAATTACAAACTGAAATGTTATGGAAAATGTAATTGTTAATATTCCACCTCAAAGGTAAAGTTTACGATTTTATAGGAGTTTCGACTCTGCGGAGTCGACCAGGCTTTCCAATTGCCCTGGAGCTTCGATAAAACATATATATGGCTAAATAATAACATGTAATTTAAGAAAGTGAAGGTTTATTTTATGAATAATCTAATGAAAACAGAACAATTATACGAGGGAAAAGCAAAAAAAGTATATGCAACAAATGATGAAAACTATGTAATAGTTTCTTACAAAGACGATGCTACTGCATTTAACGGAGAAAAAAAAGGAACTATAAACAACAAAGGTATAATTAATAACCTAGTAACAAATCACATGATGAAAATTCTAGAGGAAAAAGGTATTCCTACACACTATGTAGATGAGCTGTCTGATAGAGAAACTGTTGTAAAGAAAGTGACCATAGTACCTTTAGAAGTAATAGTACGAAATATAATTGCTGGTTCACTATCAAAAAGAGTTGGTCAGCCTGAAGGCGTAAAGTTAAAGTCAACTGTTTTAGAATTCTGTTACAAAGATGATGATTTAGGAGATCCTATTGTAAATGAATATCATATTATGGCTATGGAATGGGCTACTAAAGAAGAATTAGATCTAATAGCAAAATATTCACTCAAGGTAAATGAGATAATGACAGAATACCTTAAAGATTTAAATATAGAGTTAATTGACTTTAAGTTAGAATTTGGGAAAACAGCCGATGGCACTATAGTTCTTGCTGATGAAATTTCACCAGATACATGTCGTTTTTGGGATAGTATAACAAAAGAAAAGTTAGATAAAGATCGTTTTAGAAGAAACATGGGTGGCGAAGAAGATGCTTATAATGAAATATTAAAAAGACTTATGGGACGCAGCTTATAATAAATAAAGAAAAGGGGTAAATAACATGAATAATTTAGAAAAACTTCATCTACCTGAATATGCAATGGATATATTAAACAACTCAAAAGGAGTAATAGTTCCTAAAACCAGATCCGAGCTTATTGACCTTGCTTTAGGAAATGCACAAAATGACATATTTGAAGTAAAGTATAATATAGAAGGAATAGGTGAAATTCATGAAGTTACTGTTACACGCTGTAAAAATGGTGCAGTTGTAAATTATCTTGATGATTATATGAGAAGAAGAGACCCTGACAGTCTAATAGTTTCAGATGGTCTTCCTTCTGACAAACCAAAATACAGTGATGTTTATGGAAAATCTTTTTCTGATTTACGTCAAGATACATTTGAGTGGCTTAAAAATCAAAATCTAATTGTATTTCCTTTTAAATCTGGTGGACTTGAATATGGTTATGATTCTGTACTTATCGCTCCTTCAAATGCAGGTTTTTTTGCCGCTGGACTAGCTGATTTACAATGTTTCCTTAACTTTGATGAAATAGATGAAAACTTTAATCCAGTTGCAATTATTTTTCTTGCTCCTCCTTTTAGACACACACATTTTGATGGAAAACAAATTGTTGTGCATAACAGGCTTGAAGATGTTCATGAAGTTTACTCATATAACCTTTATCCAGGTCCAAGTGCAAAGAAAGGGATATATGGCGTTCTTTTAAATATAGGCGAAAGAGAAAACTGGGTTACAGCACATGCTTCCACAGTAAAAGTTATTACTCCTTATGACAATGAAATTGTAATTATGCATGAAGGTGCTTCTGGCGGTGGAAAAAGTGAAATGATAGAAAATATGCATAAAGAGATGGATGGACGTATATTAATAGGTTTAAACACTGTAACTGGCGAGAAAAACTATATTGACTTAAACGAAGAGTGTGAACTTAGACCAGTAACAGACGATATGGCTTTATGTCATCCAGCTATGCAAAATACAAGCAAAAAATTGGTTGTAAAAGATGCTGAGTCTGGTTGGTTTTTACGTCTTGACCATATTAAACAGTATGGAACAACTCCTCAATATGAAAAAATATTTACACATCCAGATGAGCCACTTATTTTCATGAATTTACAAGGTGTACCACATTCAACATGCCTAGTTTGGGAGCATACTTTAGATATGGATGGAACTCCTTGTCCAAATCCTCGTGTAATTTTACCTAGAAAACTTCTTAAAAATGTTATAAATGAACCTGTTGAGGTTGATGTAAGAAGCTTTGGTGTAAGAACTCCTCCATGTACAAAAGAAAATCCTTCTTATGGAATTATGGGTATGTTTCATGTTCTCCCTCCTGCATTGGCTTGGTTATGGAGACTTGTTGCACCACGAGGACATAACAATCCAAGTGTAACTGCTGTTTCTGGAGGAATGGTTAGCGAAGGTGTTGGTTCTTACTGGCCTTTTGCTACTGGTAAATTAGTAAAACAAGCCAATCTTTTACTAGACCAAATAGTAAACTCATCTAGCACAAGATATGTATTAATACCTAACCAACACATTGGTGCTTATAAAGTTAGTTTTATGCCTCAATGGATTGCAAGAGAATATATCGCAAGAAGAGGAAGTGCAAAATTTAAACCTGAAAACTTAATTGAATCACGTTGCCCTCTTCTAGGATTTTCTTTAGATTCATTAAAAATAGATGGTCAATATATTAGAAAAGCATTTTTACAACCTGAAAGACAACAAGAAGTTGGAAAAGAAGGATATGATGCTGGTGCAGAAATCTTAACAAATTTTTTCAAAGAAGAATTAACAAAATTTTATACTGATGAATTAAACCCTCTTGGCAAGCAAATAATCGATTTATTCTTAAAAAACGCTTCAGTTCAAGAATATATTGATTTAATCCCTATGAGATATTAATTTATGTCTAATATTAAACTTACCTTTAAGGATTTTATTCCTGCCATTTCAGGTTTGATAGGTAAAATTTCTCTAGTAGCTTCTTTCGCCCTTGTTTGGGCGAAAGAACTAGGGATAAAAAATGAAAATTTTGTTTTTGAAAATGTTAGATTAGAACTGCTTATAGGAAGTTTAATTAGCTTATTTGGAATTTTAGTTTTAAAAAACACTTCTCCTGCTGGTACTCTTTCTCCTCTTGTTGTTATGATCCCTTTTATGGTTAAGTTTGGAGTTCATCCATTGATTTTAGGTTGTTTAGTTGGAATTTTAGGTATAATATTAATAAAAACAGGTTATTATAAAAAACTAATTAATTTATCTGGTTTCTTAACTAAAACGAGCATAACTTTAGTTTTCGGAATTTCTGGCATAATAATGTCAATAGAAAAACTATATCTTTTTTTTGGAAATAAATATTTGGCTTTTTTCTTACTCATCACTTCACTATCTTTAATTTATTTTGTTTTGTTTAAGACTAACAAAACATGGCTTATAATTTTATTTTCATCATTTATGGCTATAATTATTCCATATTTTTTCAACATTAAACCCTCAAATAACTTTATAGTTCAAAGTATAAACTTATCGCCTAATCATTGGTGGAACAGTGTATGGAATGTTGGGTATGGAATTAATTTAACAACTATTTTAAAAACTCTACCTTTTGCACTATTTGTAATTCTTTTATGGGCGGTAGACACTTTGTCAATACAGGCTATAAAAGAAAAAAATTATAAATACGACGTTGAAATTGACAATTCTTTTGTTTTGGCTTCTATACGAAATATCGTGGGCAGCATATTTGGCGGAGCACAAACAGCTTCACTATGGAGAAGTTTTTTAATTCCTTTATTTATGACAGGTCGTAAAATCAAGGCTTCTGCTATTATTTTATGTATACTAGGAATAACTTGTAGCCTTATAGGTTGGCCTATACATTTTTTATCATTTACTCCCCTTATATGGTCAGTATTGCTTTTTGGAATTTTTATACCACTTATAATAACGGCAATTCAAAATTTATTTAATTCCCAATGTAAAAAAAGTAAATTTTTCATAATTTTGTTCTCTTTATTAGGTATATTTATAAATCCTATAATTACATGGTTAGTTTCTACTATATACGAAAAAAACAAAAGAAACTTATACTACTAATATTCTAAAATACTTGATTGAATGCTACTGTTCAGCTATATTTATAAGGCGGAGATATTTTACCGAAGGTCCAGGGCGACCGGAAAGCCCGGTCGACCAATGTCGTCAACTTAAGCAAAATGCAAAAATAAA
>JAEXNS010000001.1 GCA_023439605.1 Bacillota bacterium
CTTTTATACAGACAGAAATATCACCTTTTTTTATTATAGCTTTAAAAGAATCTTTTGAAACTTGAAAACATTCTAAAAAACTCAGCTCTATGCTTGAAAAACGATATTCTTTTTTATTATGATGCAAAACAAGAAAAAAGCCTTTTCCATATCGTCCAAGAATGGGCACAGTTGCATAACTAAAAACAACAGCACTATCTTTCCAATCGTTTGCCTGCAACCAGACATAATTTTTTGGGAAACTAGTACCCCAATCCTTTTCAATATACCCAACAGCGTTGTTAATATTATATATACTTGGTCCTATTTTTATTTTACCATCCACACTATGTTTCATACTTACAATAGAATGATTACACTCATTTGGAAAATAAGTTAAAACCCCCATTATATTAGGTTTTAAAAATGAAGTTTTTAAAACCTGAAAATCCCCAAAAAAGATTTTAGATTTTATTTTTAAGTTATTGGTTTCAAAATTTAAAATCATTTTATTTTTCGACAATTCATTATCGCCTATTTTCAGTATAAATGGATTTTCTGAAAATCCAACTTCACTAAAAGGGTAAGAAACATACGCTGTATCATGTGTTAAATTATTTTGAAATTGAATAAATCCATGTTTATTATTTTCATTTGTAGAATATCCCCAAATTACCGAAAACATCAATTCATTTTTTTTACTATAAACCTTAACAAACCAACCTTCAAAAGCATTCTTTTTATCTAAGCCAACCATTAATCCAAATTGATTCATAAATTTAAGTTCTCCTTTTATTTTAGCGAATACGTATATATTTGTAATTTTTGAAGTTTATTAAATATTTTTTATTAAGTCTCATTGTACCATATTTAACATGAAAATTCAATCTTAATAAATCTTCATTTATCAACATAAATATAAGTTTCTGTTGATTTTATAGACTAATTAAGCTATAATAGTTAAAGAAGATATGTAATTTTAATACATAAAATTTAAAAAAGGAATGGTGCAAATATGGACGGAACTGTTAGAAGCAATATTAAAATAGGGCAAAAAGTTCAGGTTGTTCAAAAACAAGATCAAAGAAGCGGAAAATTAACAGAAGGGATTGTTATGAAAATATTGACTAACTCTCCAAATCATCATAGAGGTATAAAAGTTATGTTAGAGGGCGGCATAGTTGGAAGGGTTCAAATGTAAAATTATTATGATTAAGCACAGAATTTTAATATAAACAAAAATGAAAGGTTATTAAAAAAATGATTATAAATAAAACCATCCTAAATAAAAAAGACATCGAATTTCTTTGTAGCAACAAAAATTTGAATTTTTTGTTCGTAAAACTTATATTTTTATCCATCGGAATAATATTCCTTACATCTTCATTTACTACTATTTACTTAAAAGTTTCGAATCACCCTTTATCCCTTGATTTACCTGAGAATAATCCTGTGCTGTATTTTACATTGATTATGGGCTTGCTTTTTGTTTTTATTTTTGCTTTTTCAAAAAAAATCGCAGTTTCAAAATCACTCAATTCTCCTATTATGAAATCACTTTTTACATTTGAGTTTTTTGAAGATCATTTAATTTCCAAATTAACTAATAATGAATACGATACTGAAAGTCGCTTTTCTTATTCACTAATTGATACATATTATAAAGGAAATAATGCCATATATATAAAATTAAAAAATAAATCACAAAAAACCTTTCTTATTCTTCATGATGATTCATATTTAGAAGGAACAAAAGAAGAATTAATTTTACTTTTAGAAAAGAAACAAATACGTCATTCTAGATAACCATCTTATTTCTTCACATGATACATAAACTGACTTTTAATAAAAATAACAAAAAGTACTAATCAGATTATATTTTACTGATTAGTACTTTTTTTAGTATGCCATTTGTATTAAAAACGTTTCAAATATTAAAATAACCGGAACGATATATTTGCGTGGATTATGCCATAAATCACTCTCTACATTCCACTTTTTTATAATCAATTTGTTTTCCATTATCATAACCATTATAGCACTTTGTAACGCAAAAAATATTGCTATTAAAATTAATGTTAAATCTATCTTGCTTCCCAATACAAACAAGGATATAATATAGCACATGTATGAAATTATGTAAAAAACAAAAACAATCAAACCATATGGTACAAAAAAATTAATTATTTTATTTGGCATTACATCCAGTTTATTTTGAAGTTTTCTATTTGAACTCACTAAAATACTTAAAGGTGTATTTACTGAAATGATAGCCATGCCCACAGGTAAAAAATATGCTTCCGTCATTGTCATAATTATCTTGGCAAAAAAGCAACCAAAAGCAATAACTGCAATACTATTAATAACGTGACTTTTATTTGATAAAATATATCTAAAGAAATATTTTATCACCAAAAAATTAGTATTAGATACACTTGTGTTTTTTGATTTTGACGACTCTGAACTCATCATAAAACTATATGGATTGATTTTTTTTAATAATAAAACAAAAATAACATCTAAAATCAAATATATTAACATACTTATTAAATTATTTGATATTGTAAAACATAATATTATTTCTAAAACAAACATAAATGCAGATATATAAATTTTGTTTTTAAAAAATGCAAACATAATCATCGCAGATAAACATGCAAAGATAAAACTCACCAAAAAAATTACTAAATCAAAAAAACTTATGGTTGTAAACGAAATATATAAAATAAGTAAGAACATTGTTTTTGTTATGAGCGTATAAGAAGAGATCGCAATACAGTAATTCAAAAGAAATTTTTCTTCATCAAAAGGCAAACTAAAAAAACCTTTTAAATATCTTGCATTATCCTTCGAAGACAAAACTTGCCACATGATTCCTGTAGAAAAGAAACAACTAGAAAAAACAAAAACATTTAAAGATGCTTTAAACTTATAATCAATAAAACTAAATGCCATATATAGTACAAAATAAATTATTGTATGCTTTATTGCTGATTTGTATTTTACTCCAAACAGCTTTTTATATAGCATAGACATCATAGTAAACGCCTCTTTTCAAAATTTAATTTTCAAAATCCAAAGAACTTCTTATGTTTTCTGGATTTATATTTTCCTTATCAAATGACTTGGTGATATTCCCTTTTTCAAGTATTATAACTTTGTCCGACGTTAAAGTAACACTTTCTAATACATGGGAAGAAAATAAAACAGTTCCATACTTTCTGTAATCAATAATCAATTCATATAGCACTTCAGTACTTTGAAAATCAAGTCCATTCACAGGTTCATCCAATAAAAGTAGTTTTGTTTTCAAAGCAAAGCCAGTTATTAAATATGCCTTCCTTCTGTTGCCCATTGATAAATCTTTTATCATAACTGCACGATAATTTTCAAAATTGAACTTATGGACTAATTC
>JAEXNS010000055.1 GCA_023439605.1 Bacillota bacterium
ACAACTACGGAACCGCCAGTAACTACTTTATATGGAGATATTAATAAAAGTGGTAAAGTTGATTTATCAGATTTGGTAACTTTGAATCAATATTTGGTAAAAGATATAACGCTTACATCTTCAGAATTATTACTTGCAGATGTAACTGCTGATGGATTTATAGATGTTGCTGACGTTGCTTTAATGAAACAATACTTGATGGGTGATAAAGTTATATTAGGAAAAAAATAAAAATCAATAAAAAATACCGCATATGCGGTATTTTTAATTGATACTTTAATAATGTTTCAAAGTGTTTGTGGCAAGTAAAAAATATAATTTGATTTTTTTGTGAATGTTTTTTTAAAAACTCAATAGCTTGCTTTGTACGTTTTTCATCATATTGAATTAGTATATCATCTAAAAATATAGTTGTGGGAGCTTCTGTCAATAGTTCGCACAATGCAAATCTTAATGAAAAATATGCTTGGTCTATAGTTCCTTTACTTAAATATTGCCATTCGTGTATGGTGCTTTTAGTATTTTCACCAATGTTTATATCAAAGTTTGGAGAAATCATTAGATTTTGATATTTGTAATTGGTTAATTGGGAAAATATTTTTTCGGTTTTTTTATTTAATGAAGGACTAAATATTTTTCTAATTTCTTCAGAAGCTATATCTATATGATGTAAGGCGATGTTTATACATTCGGTATAATTATTCATTTCCTTCATTTTTTCAGTAATAATATCAATTTCTTTTTCAATACTATATATATTTTTTGAATTTGCGTATATATGTTTGATTTTAGCTCTTAAATCAGCAGAATCTTCTCTTAGTTTATAAAGAAGAGAATTTGAATTTTCAATATTTATTTTTAAAGCGGTATGTTCATCTTCAGATAAAAAAGGATAGTTTGATTTTTCTAAATCGGATTTTAAATCAATATATTTCTTTTTTAATTTGGTTACATTTAGGTCTTTATAAATGTCTTGTTCCATATAGCTTTCAAGTTTTATAGTCAGGGTATTTATTTCATCTAGACAATCTTTTATTTTAGGAAGAGAGTCCTCTATTTCTTCTATAGTTAATAGAGATTTATAGTTTGAAAAATATTGAATTAATAAAATAGAAAGTTCATTTATTTCAAAATCAAGATGATTTATATTTAACTTAGTCTTTTCAATATTTTCATGAATATTTTTGATTTTTGTTAAATATAAATTTTGCTCTGCCTCAAGCTCTCTTTGACTTTTTTTAATTAAATCAATATTTTTTTGAATTTCGTTTTGTTTATTTAATAAAAACTGCATGGATTTTAAAATCTTTTTTTCTTCATTTTTTAGTTCAAAAATTTTATCTAAAGTAATTTTTTGAATGTCGTCTTTTTCCTTATTTTTAAAAAAATTTTTATTAATATAATTAGATAAAAAAATAAAAATAAAAGTTAAAATAGGAATTAAAAAAATAATTTGATATATATCTGTTTTAAATGAAAAGTACGTTAAAAGAATCAATGCAGATATATAAGTTATAACTAAAATGTTTTTAAAAGTAAAAAAGTTGTTATTGGTATTTTGATTTTTTAAAGCATGTTCCTGTTCTGAAATTTGTTCCTGGATTTGTTCAAGTTTTATATTATGATTTGTATACATTTCAGAGTTGTTGTTAAGGTTAATTTCTAGTTCGTCCAAAATACCTTCATCTTCGTTGTGAACGGAAAATTCATCTTTATGATTTATCTTGAATTCTCGTTCGTAAGACTGTAATTCCTGTATTCTTTCTTCTTTTAATTTTTTTAGCAAATTTATTTGCGAAAGCATATCAGTACACTTGTCCATAAAGGCTTTATTAATAACAAATTTTTCGTTGGATATTTGGTCGTAAAGTTCATTTAGTTTATTTTCAATAGAGATAATGTTTGAGTCGTTGTTTATAATATTTTTAATAGTTAAAAATTCATTTTGTTTTTCATAATAGTCTGATAATTCTTTTAATTTTATTAGATTTTCTTCAGTTGCTTTAATTTTTTTTATGGTATTTTCATATTGAGAATAGTCATTTTGTTTTTGTTCTTCTATAAGTTTAGCTTTTGCAAGTTCCTCAGTTAAATCCGATAATTTAGATTTAAGTTTATCATAAACACCATTTTTACCACTTTTGGATTTTATATATTCCTTTGATTCTTTTAATCGTTTTATTACTTTTTGTTGAGAAATACTTTCATCACCAGAAAGTGATAAATTCATTAATTTTTGTGAAAGTTCATTTGTTTTATCCATGTTACTAATATTTGATGAATAGAAATCCATATAAATAATTTTATCAAATGTATTTGAAGATAAATTAAAAAATAATTGTCCAAGTTCTACTTTACTAGGAATATCTTCGATTTCACCTTTTGTAATATTCCAAAGTGATATTTTATCAGATGTATTTGAGTTATAGAATTCTCTTTCTAGTCTATATTCTGTATTATTATGATTAAAATTAATAATTCCAGACATGGTAGAGCCGTCCCAAGGTGTGTACTTTTTTCGCATATTTTTATTTATATCATTTGATTTACTGTTACAGCCGTAAAACATCATTTTTATGAAGTTCATGAGTGTTGTTTTTCCATACTCATTTTCACCATAAATGACATTTAACTTATGGTGAAAATTTATCTCAAAATCCTTGAGTTTTCCGAAGTTATTTATAAAAATAGAATTTATCACCAAATCAATATACCACCTTAAAAGCATTTGAAATTACCTATCTTATTTTAACATAAAAAACACATAAATTCAACAAATAAAGAATAAATTATTTAAAATATAATTATATATAATATCTTGTATATAATGAGAAAAATACCAATAAATATTGCTTGTTATATCAAAATATAGTATAATAATTTTAAAATAAAAAATTAAAAGAGGATGGTATTAAATGAAACATTTAAATAACATTTCTAAACAAAGTATTCTTGATGAAAACGGAAAAAAACAAGAAAAATATGAGTTAATAATTACTGCTAATGATGTTACTTCAAGTGATGATAGATTTACAATGAATAACCTAGCACTAGGTGATAACTATAAGCCATTAGATGTATATTTTAATAAAAATAGTGGTGAAAAAATAAAACGCAAGTATAGTAAAGGTGAGAAAAAAATCTCTAATCAAACGATGCCAAAACTAGCCTTCCAGATATTTGAGAAGCAGATAAAAGAGTTGTCACAAGATGAAAAAAAATCATTTCCTATTTGTCAATATACCTTAAATTCTGAAATTTATAGAGGTATATACACAAGCTTAGAAGAATTAAAAGAATATAGAAAATCATTTGGATATATAAATTATAGTTATGATGGTGAAAAGAAATTTTTTATAGGCTATTGGAATATTTTTTCTACTATAATGTTTGTACAAGAATGTCTAAAACGCTTTGGTCAAGAAGGGGATAAATTTGTTTTAGTTTATCATGAAGAAGAAGATAAGGAAGATGATAAATCTGATATGAATAAAATTGATAATAAGGAGTCAAAGGAATACTTAAACAAATATTCTCAAATGTTAATTGAATCAAAGAATATTATTTTACGTGGTGCTCCTGGTACTGGGAAATCTTATCTTGCAAAAGAAATAGCGGCTGATATTATTAGTAATGGATCTATTAAGGACTACACACAGTTAAAAGATGATCAGAAAAAACAGATTGAATTTGTACAATTTCATCCAAGTTATGATTATACTGATTTTGTAGAGGGATTACGACCAAAATTAAATGATGATGGATCAATGGGTTTTGAACTTCAAGATGGTATATTTAAAAGATTTGTTTCAAAAGCCAAAAAGAACTTTGATGATTCACAAAAGTCACAGGAGGTAATTGATAAAGAAGTATCAGTTCAAGAGATGATTTCTGAATTTTTTTCCAATATTGAATTTGGAGTAGATGAACTAGAAACACTTCGAGGAACAAAATTTTCTATTACTAGTATTGATGATAGACATATAATTATTGCTATTCCTGAGAATAATATATCAAATAAACTTAGTTTAAATATTAATGAATTAAAAGAAATGTTAGCATCAGGGCAAAATTTTTTACAGGTTAAAGATATTACAACGTTCTTTAAAAAGTCAAATGCATCACAGCAGTATTCTTATGATTTAGCTATTTTCAATGCAATTAAGTCGAAAAAAATAAAAAGAACCAAAAACATCGCAAAACAAGAAAAATTAAAACCATATATATTCATAATTGATGAAATTAATCGTGGAGAAATTTCTAAAATTTTTGGTGAATTATTCTTTTCAATAGATCCAGGTTATCGTGGTCAAGTTGGTGAAGTATCAACTCAATATGCAAACTTGCATGACAATACTGATGAGAAATTCTTTATTCCAGAGAATGTTTACATAATAGGCACTATGAATGATATAGACCGTTCTGTTGATAGTTTTGATTTTGCAATGCGTCGTAGATTTAGATTTATTGAGATTAAAGCAGATGAAAGACTAGAAATGCTTGATTCATTAGGTGAAAAGAAGGATGAAGCAATTCAACGTATGACAGCACTAAATAATGAAATATCTAAGATTGAAGAACTTAATGAGAATTACCATATTGGGGCATCGTACTTTTTGAAATTAAAATATTTAACTTTTGATAAATTATGGACTGATTATCTATCACCGTTATTGCAGGATTATATTCATGGAATATATGATGAAAAAGTTATTATGAATAAATTTGCAAAGGTTTATGGTTATGAAAAACTAAAAGCAGGTGACAGCAATGCCGAAAATCAAAATTAAGGATAATTCCTTAATCAGTAAATATAAATTGGGTGAGGTAAATAAAATAACGGAAAAGATTGCTGACAAAACATTAAAACAGCTTGAGAA
>JAEXNS010000301.1 GCA_023439605.1 Bacillota bacterium
TTAAAAGATTTGATAAAAAAGCCTCTAATACATCAAAGTTTGCCTTATTTCTTAGTATATATTTCATTGCCCAATCAAATCTTACCAATTTTTTTATTGCCATTTTGTTACCTCCTTTGCACTATAAATATATTTTCTCTCTCTTATATTATAGCCTTATATCTTATTTTTGTAAATATGTATTAGAAATTTACTATATAACTTTGATAAAAAAATCTTTTAAATCCCCTATAAATTATAGTGATTTTATTATTGTTACTTTATACAATACAAGTATCTAAATGTTGAAGTATTTCATTGATACTATTGAATATACTATTTCAAATCATTAAATCAATTGACTTTAAGGTTTATTTATGATATATTTATAGTATAAATATAGTGGTTGTATTTATTATATTTAATTTTCACCACTATATATTGATTGACCTTATTTTTTATACAAAGGAGAATGACAAATGAAATTTATTGATGGTGATTGGCAAAAAGAAATAAATCTTCGTGATTTTATTGTAAAAAACTATACGCCTTATGATGGAGATTCTTCTTTTCTAGAAGGTCCAACTGAAAAAACTACAACATTATGGTCTAAAGTGCTTGAATTACTAAAAGAAGAACGTGTTCGTGGTGGAATTTATGAAATAGATGAAAAAAACATATCTACTATTACTTCTCATGGCGAAGGATATATAGATAAAGAACTCGAAGAAATAGTAGGATTACAAACAGATGTTCCTTTAAAACGTTCTATAATGCCTTTTGGAGGTATAAGAATGGTTGAAGCTTCTTTGAAAGCATATAATAAAGAACTTCCTGAAAATATATCTGAGATTTTTAAATATAGAAAAACACATAATGATGGGGTTTTTGATGTTTATACTGAAGCTATGAAAACTGCACGTCGAACTGGTATAATTACAGGTTTACCAGATGCATATGGACGAGGCAGAATTATTGGAGATTATAGACGTGTTCCTCTTTATGGTGTTGATAGACTTATAGAAGAAAAGCAAAATGCAAAAAATTCTAGAGATTTTGACCCTATGTATGGTGATACAGTAAGAGACCTTGAAGAAATAGCTGAGCAAATAAAATCTTTATTTGAGTTGAAAGAAATGGCATTGTATTATGGGTTCGACATTTCACAGCCAGCTAAAAATACAAAAGAAGCTTTTCAATGGCTATATTTTGCATATCTAGCAGCTATAAAAGAACAAAATGGTGCCGCTATGTCCTTGGGAAGAGTATCCACTTTCTTAGATATTTATTCTGAATACGATATAAAAAATAATGTTTTTACTGAAAAAGAAATACAAGAGATAGTAGATCACTTTGTTATGAAGCTTAGAATGGTAAGATTTTTAAGAACTCCTGCTTATGATGAACTTTTTTCTGGTGACCCTACCTGGGTTACAGAATCAATAGCTGGAATAGGTTTAGATGGTAGACATATGGTTACAAAAATGAGCTATAGATTTTTACATACTCTTGTTAATTTAGGTGCTGCACCTGAACCAAATTTAACTGTTTTATGGAGTTCCAAATTACCAGAAACATTTAGAAATTTTTGTTCAGAAATTTCAATAAAAACTTCATCTATTCAATATGAAAATGATGAATTAATGAGAACCAAATTTGGTGATGATTATGGAATTGCTTGCTGTGTTTCTGCAATGAAAATAGGAAAACAAATGCAGTTCTTTGGTGCAAGAGCAAATTTTGCCAAAGCTCTGCTTTATGCAATAAATGATGGGTATGATGAAAAAAATGGTGAGAAATTATGTGAAGGGGTAGGAAAAATTTCAGATGGACCATTAAAGTTTGATGAAGTAATGGGGAAATTTGATTATGTTTGTGAATGGCTAACTAAACTTTATATAAATACTTTAAATATAATACATTATATGCATGACAAATACTGTTATGAAAGAGTACAGATGGCATTGCATGATGAAGAAATAATCAGAACTTCTGCTTGTGGTATTTCAGGTCTTTCTGTTGTTGTCGATAGTTTATCGGCAATAAAATACGCAAAAGTTACTCCTTTAAGAGATGAAAATGGATTTGTATATGATTTTAAAATCGAAGGAGATTTCCCTAAATTCGGAAACAACGACCCAAGAGTAGATGATTTGGCGACTATGCTTGTTGAACGATTTATGAAAAGACTTTCTAGAAGAAGGACTTATAGAAATTCTATTCCAACTATGTCTATACTAACAATAACTTCAAACGTAGTTTATGGTAAAGTTACTGGTGCTACTCCAGATGGCAGAAAATCAGGAGAACCATTTGCACCAGGTGCAAATCCAATGCACGGTCGAGATACAAATGGATGTATTGCATCAATGCTTTCAGTAGCAAAAATACCTTATGACAGTGCTGAAGATGGCATATCCTATACATTTTCGGTAATACCTGATGCTTTAGGTAAATCCGAAAGTGAAAAAGTAGAAAATTTAACTTCACTTTTAGATGGATATACACTAGAAAAGGGACATCATATAAATGTAAATGTTATAAATAAAGAAACTCTCATTGATGCCATGAATCATCCAGAAAAATATCCTCAATTAACTATACGTGTTAGTGGATATGCGGTTAATTTCATAAAACTAACTAAGGAACAACAGCTTGATGTAATACATAGAACCTTCCACACAGTTATGTAATACTACTTTTACAACAAGAAAGGGTGTGATATATATGAATAAAGGACTTATTCATTCATTTGAAAGTTTTGGTGCAGTTGATGGTCCTGGAATTCGATTTATAGTTTTTTTATCTGGTTGTCCTTTAAGGTGTTTATATTGTCACAACCCAGATACTTGGTGTAAAAGAGCAAATTTTGAAATGTATCCTGATGAAGTAATGAAGAAAATACTCACTTATAAAAATTTTATAAAAAAAGGCGGAGTAACTATATCTGGTGGAGAGCCTTTAATGCAGTCAAAATTTTGTGAAGAATTAATTGATTTATGTAAATCAGAAAATATCCATACTGCAATAGATACATCTGGTATAATAGATTTAAAATTATCGCAAAATGCTATTAAAAAAAGTGATTTAATTTTACTTGACATAAAAGATATTGATAAAAATGATAGTATAAAGCTAACTGGAAAATCAAATATTAACGCAATTAAAACACTTGATTTTTGTGAAAGTATAAATAAGCCTGTTTGGATAAGACATGTATTATTACCTAATTATACATTGATTGATTCTAAGCTAGAACGTCTAGCAACTTTTTTGAAACAATATAAGTGTGTTCAAAAAATAGAACTTCTTCCCTATCATACACTTGGTAAATTTAAATGGGATGAACTTGGCTTAGAATATAAACTTAAAGATATAGATCCTCCTTCAAATGAAGAAGTAGAAAAAGCAAGAAAAATATTCGGTATATAATTACCTTTTAAAATGCAAGTATTAAGTTTAAAAACAAAATACTTGCATTTCTTATTTTTACGGAATTTTTTACATGTTGACATTCAGCACCATAAATTATATAATATTATATATAAACATTTAATAGTTATTTAAAAATGTTACTATTCAACCAGCAAAGATGTATTACCAAAAGGTCTAGGGCAAACAGAAAGCTAGGTCGACACCACAAAGTCGAAAACCCTACTTCCCTTTAATTTATGAATTGTAACTTAAAAATTGTTTTGATTTTATAATTGTTAAATAAAAAATTTTTTTAGGTGGTTATTACATATGAATAAATGCAGTCAATGTGGAAAAAAAATCAAAGACAAAAGTGGCATTTGTGAAAATTGTGGTTCAAAGAATGAATATATAGAATTTGATGTACAACAAAATGTTGCAGTTAAAGAAAAATCAAATATGATTCATTATCTTGTCATTTCAATTTCCGTCGTTTTATTATTACTAGCTATATTTTTAATTTATTTTCAAGATAAAATAAAAGAAAAAGAAGGAAATACGAATTCCTCGTCAACATCACAAGTTTCTGAAGCAAAAGTCGAAGAAACTACCACTAGCTTAAATTCTCAAGTTTCAAAGTTACCTCTTTCTTATATTTTAGGGCAAACTAAAGACATCGTTGAAATGATTTTAGGTACAGAATATTCTGTAGATCCAAGCAACCCAAATAAAAATATTTATAACCAAAATAACTATGAAGCTATATATAACGAAAATAACTTACTAGTTCAACTAAATATATTAAAAGACGGCATTTATTCAGATAATATAAAAA
>JAEXNS010000063.1 GCA_023439605.1 Bacillota bacterium
ACTCTGAACTATCACACCCAAAGATTCTGCTGTATCGTTTGCTATTTTTGTGCCTTCCTTTACCTTGTTGATAGAATTTTCTATCAAGCTAGTTGTATTTTTAGCTGCCTGTGCACTCTTTCCAGCAAGATTTCTTACTTCATCAGCAACAACTGCAAAACCTTTTCCAGCAGCCCCTGCTCTTGCTGCTTCTACTGCCGCATTTAGAGCAAGGATGTTTGTTTGAAATGCTATATCATCTATAACTTTTATAATTTTAGATATTTCACTTGAGGAATTATCTATTTCACTCATAGCATTTATCATCATGTCCATTTGATTATTACCATTTTGTACTTCTTTATTTGCCTTTAAAACCAGCTCTTTTGCTTTTGATGTACTCGATGCATTTTCTTTAACTTGTTCCAAAATATTATCTATTGTTGATGCAAGTTGTTCTATTGAGCTTGCCTGATCAGTTGCTCCCTTTGATAAAGTCATAGAACTATCTGAAAGTTGACCTGCACCTTTATTTACCTGCTCCGCTGCTAAACGAAATGCAGATATCATGTTATTTAAATCATGAACAGATTTTATAAGAGCATTGCCCATAACATCTTTTTCTGATACTGGAGTATATTCTACTGTCAAATCGCCTTTTGAGATTGCTAGTGCTACATCTGCTTGTTGTTTTATACTCTGTATCATTTTATTAAAAGCTTTTGATAGCTGGCCCATTTCATTGCAGACATCTACTTTTACCTCTGTATTTATATTTCCTGCTGATATTTCTTCTGCTGCATTTAACACTTTTTGCAATGGAGATTTTATTTTTTTCTTTATATTTAAACTTGTTATAATTCTGCTTATAATAACAGCAAATAACGCCATCAATATAACTAAGAAAAGAATAAGTTTTTTTGACTTATCACTTGGCGTCATATCAGTTCCTGTTCCAATAGCTCCCGTAACCACACCATTTTTTGATATGATAGGAATATATGCTGCTATATATTTTTTACCAGATACTGTAGTTCTTGAATTAAATATCTCCTTTTTCTCAAAAACAGTTTTCACAACCTCAGGACTAAGTTTAGAACCAAGTGCTCTTTCGCCCTTATCATTTAAAACTGTTGTATTTATTCTTTCATCACCTAGAAAAACAGAATAATCACTACCTATAACTGCTTTCATTTCATCCAAAAACTCTGGATTTTCAAGGTTATGCCCTACTGTCACTGCACCTATTATATTTCCTGCTTCATTTTTTACTGGAGCCCCTACTCTAGCAACATATGCAGTTAAAGTACCACTTTCTACTTCAAAACTTATCTCTCCTGCAAGTGCAGTTTTAACATTTGATTGATTTGAAATATCATCGCCAAACTTTTCAGGAGCATGTGAACGTGCTATAACTACGCCTTTTGAATCTGTTACTGACAACAAGTCTAGCTTTAAAGTTTGTGCATAAGAAGTTATTTCTTTTTGTATTGTTTCCCTATCATTTGTGCCTAATGCATTTATAATTATGTTGTTTAACGAAACTGTTTGTGCTGCCATCCTTAAATTATCTTCCTTGTTTTTCATTTCTTTTGTAATAAGATTTAATGATGCTTCTGCACTTTTTCTTATTCCCTGATCTATCATAACGTTAGAGGAAATCATAGTTACCATTGTAACCACTAGTACAGCAACTATTATTGAAATCGTGTTTGCAGTCTGTATAGTTTTTGATATACTTTTAAATTTTTCTGTACCTTTCTTTTTGATTGTTTTACCTGTTTTCACCATAACAAATCCTCCTCTTTTAGATAAATGTACTTTTCATATAATTTAACATAGTATATATTATATTAAATCGTCAGTTCTAACAATTATTAAATACAACAATCAAATTAATTTAATAAGCACAAATACAGTTTAACTATATTCTGTATTTGTGCTTATTTTTTTAGTATTTATAATTATTATGCATATCTAAGTCAATTTTTTTACTTTTTAATTTTTTTATTTCTTGTGCATCAAAATCATCATACTCTTTATTTAATTTTATTTTTGCAATTAATTCACCTAACATTGTTGCTTGACCAGATAATTCTTCACTAGCCGCTGCACTTTCTTCAGCTGTAGCGGAATTTGTCTGAACAACAGTTGAAATTTGTTCTATACCTAAAGTAACTTCTTGTATAGATGAAGATTGTTGCTCTGACGCTTTGTCGATAGAAACAATCAAGTTAGATATTTCGTCTACACTCTTAACTATTTCATTTAAGGAGTTTGCTGTAGAGTTTGCGATAACCGTACCTTCTTGAACTTTAATTATTGAATCTTCTATAAGTTCCGTTGTATTTTTAGCTGCCTGTGCACTCTTACCTGCAAGATTTCTTACCTCGTCCGCAACCACTGCGAAACCTTTTCCAGCGGCCCCTGCTCTTGCTGCTTCTACCGCTGCGTTAAGTGCAAGTATATTTGTTTGAAATGCTATGTCGTCTATAACTTTTATTATTTTAGATATTTCACTTGATGAGTTGTTTATATCATTCATGGCTTTTAGCATTTCTGCCATTTGTTTGTTTCCGTTTGAAACTTCACTGCTTGTATCAGTAATCAAATTTTTAACTTTTGAAGTGCTCTCTGCATTTTTCTTTACCTGCCCTGCAATATGCTCAATAGTTGACGCAAGCTCCTCAATAGCACTAGCCTGTTGTGTAGCCCCTTGAGACAAAGATTGTGCACTAACTGATACTTGATCCGCACCCATATTTACTTGCCTAGATGCTGTGTTAAAAGCACTAAACATAATATTTAAATCTTTTAATGTTTTTTCTAAAGCGGTACCCATAACATCTTTTTCGGAATGTGGTTTATATTCTTGAGTTAAATCACCTTCTGCTATAGCAAGTGATGTTTTTGCTTGTTCTTTTATGGTATCAATCATTTTATTAAAAGCACTGGCGAGTTTCCCTATTTCATCTTCACTATTTACCTTTACATCTACTTCTATATCACCCTTTGAAAGTTTGGACGAAACTTCTACCATATTTTCAAGTGGTAATTTTATGTTTTTCTTTATAAATCTACTAACTAAATACAAGCTAGAAACTATGAGCAGCAAAGAAATTACAATTATAGCTATTATTGAATTGTTTAATCTTCTCAAAATGCTTCTCATTGATTTTGCAGCCGATACTACTCCTGTTACTGTTGAACCATCATTCGAAAAAATAGGTTTATATGCCACGGCATATGTTTCTCCAAATAAATTAGCTTTTCCAGTATACTTTTGTTTTTGATTAATAACTATATCTGCTATCTTAGTATCTAACTTAGTTCCTAAAACCCTTTCTCCTTTATCCATTATTGTGGTGTTTAATCTTTCATCACCAAAAAATATCGTATACTCGTCTCCTGTAATTTCCTTTAGTCCATCTAAAAACTCAGGATGGTCCAGCTGATATCCTAATGTAAACGCACCTATAATTTGTCCTGCTTCATCCTTTATTGGAATTCCTGCTTTTACCGCATATTTTACAGTGGTTCCTACCTCTATTTCAAAAGATGATGTCCCCTGTATTGCATTTTTTACATTTTGCTGACCTGATAAGTTATCTCCTCTTTTGTCTGGACTGTGAACACGCATTAAAACATCGCCTTTTGTGTCAACTATGGTAGCAGTTTCTAAGTTCATTGCACTTTTATATTTGGTTAGTTGTGCTAGTAACACATCTGCATTACCCTCTTTAATTCCATTTATGAGTTCCTGACTGGTACCCATAACAGCACCCTTCATAACTAAACTTTCACCTATTGAACTCATTTCTTTTGAAACAAATTCCAAAGAACCTTCTGCAATTTCTATTGACGTTTCATTTACCAAAATTGTAGAAGTAACCAAAGCAAAGACTGAAGCAATAGTAACTGTTACAGCAATAGAAATTACGTTTATCCTTTGAATTTTTAAACTTAAACTTTTAGCATTAAAAAAACTTTTTAACTTTCTCATAAATATGCACCTCTAATCTTTTTAATAAAATTTTATATACAGTTTCTATATTTTATACATATCGGCACATAATTTATTTTTTTAAATAAAAAAAAATATAAAAACAAAAAATAATTTTTATGTTTTTATATTTTATGGTTATTATTCTATATTTCGGAAATACTTTTTTATTTTGTATCGAGATTTTTCGTTTTTTTTTGCATTTGTTCACGTTGCATTTGAAATAGATAAGAACACAAAACATCATTATCATGATCATCATATAATATGAACTCACATCCATAATAATAATCATCCTCTATTTGTTTTTCAAGCCTAACTACCCTACACTGGTATCTATGAACCTTACCTTTAATTATAATTTCAACTAATAAAACTGTACCTCTTTCAAAAGTTATTTTGCTTTGAATTCTCGTCCCACTTAAACTTAAATCACGAAGTATAACAGGTATTCTTTCATAGTCAGGACTTGCTTTTGAATCTTTTATAAGTATGACACTTGTCTGCATATCCACTAAAACCCTAAAAAAATTTCTTCTTTCAGATTCTATTAGAGTTATATAATCAACTACTTTTATGTCTTTATGTGTAGACGTAAATACTTGGCCTATCAAAACTCTAAATCCAAGCTTTGTATTAAATATAT
>JAEXNS010000078.1 GCA_023439605.1 Bacillota bacterium
TATTGAAGCTAACCACGCTACACTTGCTGGACATACTTTTGAGCATGAACTACACGTAGCAAGAGTAAATGGAGTATTTGGTTCTATAGATGCAAATCAAGGGGATTACTTATTAGGTTGGGATACTGACGAATTCCCATCAAATGTTTATGATGCAGTAAAATGTATGATTGAAGTATTAAAAGCAGGCGGATTTACAAATGGTGGTTTGAATTTTGACTCAAAGGTAAGACGTGGTTCATTTGAATTTGTAGATATGGCTTATGGATATATTTCAGCTATGGATACATATGCATTGGGATTAAAAATGGCTGCAAAAGTTCTTGAAGACGGTAGAATTGATGATATGGTTAAAAATAGATATGCTAGTTTTGAAAGCGAAATCGGTAAAAAAGTAGTTGCTGGTACAACAAGCTTAGAAGAACTTTCAGATTATGCAATGTCATTGACAAAGATTAAAGTTGAAAGTGGAAGACAAGAATTATTATATGGTATAATGAACGAAATTATGTTTGATTGTTAATAATTTCAACTAAATATTTTTTAAAGAGGTGTTATGGTGTATATACTTGGAATAGACATAGGTACTTCAGGAACTAAAACAGCATTATTTGATTATAAGGGAAATGTAAAAGCATCATATACAGAAGAATATGAATTATTAAGTCCATCAAATGGTTACGCAGAACAGCATCCGGAAGATTGGTGGAATGCTACAGTACATGGTATAAAAGAGGTTATTTACAAAAGTGGAATAAACTCAGCGGATATAAAGGGAATAGGATTATCAGGCCAAATGCATGGCTTGGTAATGCTTGATGAAAAAAATGAAGTTATTAGAAACGCTATTATTTGGTGTGATCAAAGAACAGCAAAAGAATGTGACGAAATAACTGAAAAAGTTGGGAAAGAAAGACTTATTGAAATAACTGCAAATCCTGCTTTGACGGGATTTACTGCATCAAAAATTTTATGGGTAAAGAACAACGAACCTCGTAATTATGAAAGATGTAAACATATTTTATTACCTAAAGATTATATAAGATTTAAGCTTACTGGCGAGTATGCTACAGAGGTTTCAGATGCTTCTGGTATGCAGTTGCTCGACATCAAAAATAGATGTTGGTCAGACGAGGTTTTATCAAAGTTGGGGATAGATAAAAATCTTTTAGGAAAAGTATATGAGTCACCAGATGTAACAGGTGAAATTACACAGCAAGTGGCTGATATTACAGGATTAAAGAAGGGAACAATAGTAGCTGGTGGAGCTGGGGATAACGCTGCTGCTGCTGTTGGAACTGGAGTGGTGGAAGATGGAAGGGCGGTTACAACAATAGGTACTAGTGGAGTTGTATTTGTTCACACTTCCAAAATGGTTATTGATCCTTTGGGGAGAGTACACACTTTTTGTGCAGCAGTACCAAATTCATGGCATGTTATGGGGGTTACACAGGCAGCAGGTTTATCTTTAAAATGGTTTAAGGATAATTTTTGCCATGAGGAAATGGAAATTTCAAAAAATACAAACAAGTATATTTATGATATAACAGATGATTTAGCAAGAAATGTTCCTATTGGTTCAGATAAATTATTATATCTTCCATATCTTATGGGAGAGAGAACACCTCATCTAGATCCTTATGCAAGAGGTGTGTTTATGGGATTATCAGCAATACATAATAAATCAAATATGATAAGAGCGATTTTAGAAGGAGTTTCATTTTCACTAAATGACTGCAAGAGTGTTTTCGCAGAAATGGGGATTTTCTTTGATGACATGATGGTTTGTGGCGGTGGAGCAAAGAGTGATTTATGGAGACAAATGCTGGCAGATATTTATAGTACACCTGTAACTACTTTAGGTTCTTCAGAAGGTCCTGCGATGGGTGTTGCTATTTTAGCGGCAGTAGCTTCAGGGGTTTATAAAAATGTATCAGAAGCATGCACGGAAATTGTTAAAAAAGATATTACTCAAAAACCTATTTTAGAAAATACAGAGCTATATAATAAATACTATAATGTATATAAGAAAGTTTATTTAGACTTAAAAGACACTTACAAAACTTTAAATTCTCTTTAAACTCCAAAAATGAAATTATCGGACTAGCAATAAATAAAATCCGAATACAATCATGACAGAGATTGTATTCGGATTTTTAGTTATGCTTATTGATAAAACATCTATGCCTTATACATATGGCTGAAGAGTAGAGTTGGAATTTTATTCTTTATTACATTTAGAATGAGGGCAAGTCGAAGCTGAAGAACAGCCTATGCATTTACCTGCTTTTTTGTTTTTATGTATATATTTTATTATAAAAATTACAGTCACAGATAAAATGAGTATAATTATTATATTGGAAATATTTTCTTTGATGAAATTTAGCATTTTATCACCTCATTTTCGATGCTTAGATTAATTAGCATATGTTGTGATTTGGTTATTAGTGGTTTCGCATCTGCGTAGTCGACCAGGCTTTCCGTTCGCCCAATGTCGTCAACTTAAGAAAATTGCTGAGGCAATTTATGAGGCTCTGCCTCAAACTCCGCTTCTTTTTCTATCGCAAAAAGAAGCAAAAAACCTCTTAAAGCATAAGGATTTCGCTTTCTGCGTAAAGCGACCAAGGGCGTTGCCCTTTGGAAACCTACGATTTTTTGAAAAAAATCGAGTAAAACTTTAATTTTTCCACTAAGTTGAGGAAATTGTCCGGTCGACATAGATCTTCGGGGTATATATCTTTGTGTTATTAATTCAGCTAAATTATAAAAGCTATTGTGTTGATTAATAATTTTTTATTGGCTCATTGGATTGGAGCTTATTTGATTTTTTAGGTTTAAGTAATAAAAGTAAAACAAAAGCGACGATTAAAAATGATATCAAAGTTAAAACACTAAAAGTGCCTTGGCTTATAAAAGTGCCTATTTGATATATTGAAAAAGAAGTAATATAAGCCAAAATTGTTTGATAAGTTATTGCGAACAAAAGCCATTTATAATTATTCATTTCACGTTTTATTGCACCTATAGCTGCAAAACAAGGGGCACACAAAAGATTAAATACTAAAAATGAAAAAGCTGATATTGTTGTAAAACTGGAAGCTAAAGTTCCCCATACTTCTGTGCCGTTTTCTGAAACTTCTGCAAATCCAAATAACACACCAAAGGTTCCTACAACATTTTCCTTTGCTATTAATCCAGTTATAGTTGCAACCGCAGATTTCCAATCGCCAAAACCCAAGGGTATAAAAAGAGGTGCAATTAAAGAGCCTATTTTTGCAAGAATGCTATCTTCCATTTCAGAAAAACCAAAGGTACCATCAGTCCAACCAAAAGTTGATGCAAACCAAATTAAAATAGTTGATAGTAAAATTACAGTACCAGCTTTTTTAATAAAAGACCAACCTCTTTCCCACATTGAACGAAGAACATTTTTTATTGTAGGCATATGATAAGCTGGTAATTCCATTACAAAAGGAGCTGCATCTCCTGAAAAAAGCTTGGTTTTCTTAAGTATTATTCCTGAAATTAAAACTGCAAAAATCCCTATAAAATATGCACTAGGAGCAATCCACCATGCACCATTAAAAAGAGCACCAGCAATC
>JAEXNS010000085.1 GCA_023439605.1 Bacillota bacterium
ACATCAATGAGAGAAGTGGATAAGAAAGTAAAAGATATTTCATTAGAAATTGAATCAAAAAATTCTAAAGAAAGAATTCAAGATTTAAAAAGCCAAATTGAAAAAGGCACATATTTTGTGAATAGTGGAAATGTTGCAGACGCTATTCTAGGTAGATTTGGAGTTTAAAAAATAGTGGTGAAGGAGGAGGGCTTGTTGTGAATGATCTATATAGAAGTTTTATTGAATTTATAAATGAATACACTACATTTTTTGAATATGTCGTAATAAAAGAAGAAGAAAAATATAGAGCCATGATCTCATATGATCTAGAAAAAATAGAACATGCCCTTTCTGAACACCAATCTATTATAAAAAAAGTAGAAATATATGAGCAAAAAAGAGAAAAAATTCAAAGAGAAATGGGATATGAAAATTTAACATTAAAAGAATTAATGGAAAATTTAACAAAGGATAGTGAAGAATTGGTTTCTTTATATAGGAGATTTAAAATGTCCATAGAAAATGCAAAGTATTTCAATGAAAAATCATTGAATTTTGCAAAAGAAAATCTGGAGTTTATGGAAGAATTAAATCCTGTAGGGGTAACGGATCCAAGTTTATATAACGCAAAAGGAAACACAATAGAAAACAACATAAAATCATCTATACTAAATAAGAAAATATAAGGAAAAGTGGTGATACAAGATGAGATCAACGTTTTTTGGATTTGAGGCTAGTAAGACTGCAATTTTTTCAAGTCAAAAATCATTAGATATAGTAGGGCATAATTTATCTAATATGACCACGGAAGGCTATACACGTCAAAGAGTGGAGCAAGTAGCGAAGGATGCAGGAAGTTATAATTCAAGGCTTAAAGTAAATCAAGCTGACTATTCTGGTATGGGAGTAGATATAAATGGTGTTGCACAAATAAGGAGTAAGGCACTTGATAATTCTTTTAGACAAGAGTATGCGGATGTAGGATATTTTGAACAAAAGAAAGCAATGCTTTCTGATGTTGAATCTGTTTTACAAGAGTTAGATATAGGTGACGATGGAAATGGATATGGTTTAAGTTATGCTCTAAAGCAAGTATATACATCTTTACAAGATTTTTCAGCAAATCCTTCTTCTCCAACAGAGGCCAACATAGTTACTTCTTCGTTTAAAAATATGGCTTTAGCTCTAAGACAAGTTTCTAGTGATTTAACTGATTCAGCAAATTTATATAAAAATGATTTAAATGTTGCAGTTACAGAAGTAAATGAAAAAATAGAAGAAATAGCAAAGTTAAATGAAACAATTAGTAAAAGTGCTATGAACAATAATTATAATAAAGATTATGGTCCAAACGAACTTATGGATAAAAGAAACCTTCTTGTAGATGAATTATCTGCTTTTGGTAAAACTAAAGTAGAATATCAAAAAGACGGAACTATAGATCTTGATTTTAACGGCACTACAGTTGTAAAAGGTAAAGAGGCAGATAGATTAATGTATAAAGAAAACTACGACCGAACAGTAACTATTAGTTTTGCTTCCAATGGCACACGAGCTGACCTTGAAAATGGATCTTTAAAAGCAATGACAGATTTATTAAATGGACGAGGAATGAATGTTACAAACGGAAATGAGAGTAGCGAAAGAGGATATCTACATTATATGGATAAACTCAATACATTTGCATCAAAAATAACAGATGTTGCAAATAATACGATTCCAGATGAGTTTGATGAAGATGGTAATGTAGTTAGTTATAAGAAAATATTAGGAGCGGAAATGTCAACGGAAAATGGATTTGAGGTTTTCCCTGAAATGCTTGTAACAGCTTCTAATATATCTTTAAGTGATGAATTAAGTGGCAGTTCAAACTATTTAATACAAGATGATAGTAGTCGTGACAATACATATATTTTACAAATGATAACTAGACTAACTACAAATGAATATCAGTTTGAAAATACAGGCGATGGATTTAAAGGTAATTTTGCAGATTTTGTAAATGATTATACTAGTTCACTTGGAGGCGATTTAAGCTATACAACAATAAGAAGTGAAGCAGCTCAAAATGTTTCCAATGAAATATTAAACAATAGAGATTCTATTTCTGGTGTTAGTGAAAGTGAAGAAACTGTAAATATGATGACTTATAATAGGGCGTTTCAAGCAGCATCAAGAATGATGACTGTTATGGATGATTTGTTAAATGTTATAATTAATCAAATGGCTGTATAAGGGGGTGTTTTAATATGAGAATCACGCAAAGTAGCTTGACTAGAAATTATTTGTCTAACTTAACTAAAAATTTAGGTTATCTCAATTCTTCTCAACAAAAAGTTACAACGGGAAGAGCATTTACTAGAATGTCTGAAAATATTTCTGATGGTTCTAGAGCATTAAAATTAAGAGCTAGAATATATAAAAACGAACAAATGCTTAGAAATTCAAAATCTGCAAATGAATCTTTAGAAATAACAGAGACTAATTTGAAGTCTATAAAAGAAGTTTTAGATACAGTTACAGAACAGTCTTTAAAAGCTCAAAATGGTACAAATACTCAGGAGCTTGAGATATACGCCAATTCCTTTGATAAGATGAAAGAGCAAATAACACAGTTCGCAAATTGCACCTATAACGATCAATATCTTTTAGGTGGATTTAATATTAAAACACCACCTTTTTCATCAAATGAGGATGGAGGATTACTTTACAATGGTGCTGAAGTAAATGAAATTTCAAAAGATGAAAATGGAGTTTTTAGTACTTTTGAAGGACCAGTTCCTTTGAGTTCGGATGTTTATTTTGATATAGGACTTAAGTTAAACATGAGTGGTTCGGAATTGGATAAGAAATCTGCGTTTAAAGTTTCTGCATCAGGTTTGGATTGCTTAGGTTATGGAATGACACCACTTACTTACGTAAATAAAGATGAAGAAACTGTAAATTATATAGCTCCAAATAACATAATTGAAATTCTTGGAGAAATGTCTAAGTCTATGCGTGAAGGGGATATAAATAAACTTTCAGCTTTAGACGAACACTTAAAAACCTCAACAGAAAACTTATTATTACAAGTTGCAGATATAGGAACTAGAACTAACTTTTTAGAAACAAATATATCTAAACTAGAAGACTCAGAGGACCAATTAACTATGATGCAATCAGCACTAGAAGGTGTAGAAGATACAGATGAACTAATAAATCTAAGCACATATAAGTATACATGGATGCTAACCCTACAATATGGCGGAAGTGTAATACCACAATCGTTAATGGATTATGTTAAATAATATTTTGCATAATGTTTACTCTAGGAGGTGTTATTTATGCAGCTGTTAAAAATAACAACAACACCAATAGAATATGAAATCCATACTGAACCAGCCTCACTTGTTGCAAAAAAAGAATCAGAGGCTAAAAGTAAAACTGTAAATTATAAGCCTGAAATCAAAAGTCCAAGTAAGGTTTTAGCTGATAAGTCTAGTATAAATCCTAACTTTCAACAGTTATTAAAGGATGAAACGGAAAAAAATGCACCAAATAATAATGAAGTAGATATTGAAAAATATGTTCAAATGGGTAATAGATTTCAAAAAGAAACTATGATTTCTAATTCTATAAATAAGGTTATAAATCAAACCGATCATCATTTGCAATTATACAAAGTAGACTTAAATAAAATAATGGAAGAACAATCTAATGAACAAACGAATTTTAAAAACACTATTAACGAATGCTCAAATGGTTTAGATGATAATGAAAACTGTATTGCTATGGAGCAACATAGAATGGAGTATATTCCTTATAAATTTCGTCTGGAAATTATCGAGATGCCAAAAGTGGAAATTGAATATTTGGGTGGTTTTACTTATGTTCCAGCTAGTTCTGATCCGAACTATGATAAGAATGAATAGTATTTTAAGGATTGCATCAAAATCAGTAGGGTTTTAATGAAACAATACTTATTGATGTAGTCCTTCTTTTAATTTAAAAAATAAAAAAGGATGAGGAAACATGAAAATTAAAACTAGAGATTATGGTGAAATAGATATAAATGAAGATGATATATTGACATTTGTAGAACCTATTTTTGGATTTGAAGAATATAAAAAATTTGTTTTTTTAATAGAAGAAGATTTTGAAGGGCAAATTGCATGGCTCCAATCAGTGGATGAGCCGGAACTTTGTTTTATTGTTGCAAATCCAAACATGGTTAATTTTGATTATACACCATCCATTCCAGAAAACGTAAAAGAAAGCATTTGTAAAGATGGTTATGAAGTTTGGTTGATGATGGTTGTACACGAAGAATTAAGAGAATCTACTGTAAATTTAAAAAGCCCTCTCATAATAAATTTTGAAAAAAAGATGGCTATTCAGATAATACTAGAGGATCATTATTCTGTTCGTTTTCCTATTTTTGAAGTAGAAAAAGGAGGAGATGAATTATGTTAGTATTATCTAGAAAAGAAGGAGAAGCAATAATAATTAATGGAAATATTGAGATAAAAATCATTGAAATTTCAGGTGAAAAAATAAAAGTTGGGAAAGAAGCTCCACACGACATAAAAATACTTAGAAGCGAACTTTGTCAAACTGTTGAAAGTAATAAGCAAGCTGCAACTAAAGTAGAGCCAAATAAATTATTGAGCTTTATAAATAGAATAAAAAAACAAGATTAAAAAAAATAATGTCTGGAGTTTATTCCAGACATTATTAGAACTTAATATTCTGTAGACAAAGTATCTTTTAAAAGTAAAATGCTATAAGAGCGTATAAATTCAAGAATATCATTTTTGATTTTAGATTGATTTGCATTTTTAATTAAATAGTTGTACTTTGACTTGCTGTTAAAAAGCATATATTTGCCATCTAAATTCAACGAGATTTTAGTAGGTTTTCTAAATATAGGTGCAGATATTTCTATAGTTAAACTTCGGTCTTCATCTGTTTTTTGCCACGTTGTATAAAAACTTATTTTATCAACAGAAATAGAGCAAACTCTGCAATCGGTCCAGTTTGTTAAAGATTTATTGTTAAACAACCCTGTTTTAATAGTAGGAACAGCTATCTTAGCATTAAAGGAAGTTTCTAAAGTTAAAGAACGCTCTGCACCAGGCAAAACTGTTATTTTAATAGAGACTAAACGCATAAGCTTAGGAGATGAAAGGTATACTTCCCCTCTTATAACATGAGTACTTGATTTGCCTTCATAGCATACTATTTTTAGTGGTGTTCCTATTTTCATTAAAGGTACAAAATTACTTGTAAAATCAACAGATCTATTGTTAACAGAAATTTTAGCAGTACCGTATTCAAGAATTTGATTTTCAGCGGTTTTTAATATTGCTTTACAATTACTTGGAAACATAATATCAGCCTCAATTACAAAAAGATTATTAGGTATGGATAATATATTTTTAGTTATAAACGTTATTATAACATATATTTCTTAAAATATCAATTGATAAATGAACAATATATAAATATATAATTTTTTTATTTTTGTTACAAATCCATTAAAAAATTCACATTTAGAAGGGAGAGGTTAATATGGATATGATAGTTTCGGAAAAACTAGAAAAAATATACAGCATGTTTTTGGAATATGAAAATATAACAGATTTAATGTTGCAATGTAATATTTATGAGGTGGATCAAAAAATTGAAGCTAGAGAAAAGATTAGGTTAAAAATAGATAAAATAAAAAAGGAAATTCATGAATACTCTGAAAATCACGTTGATAAAGATGATTTAAACAAAGCTTTAAAAGTTAGCATAGATAAATCTGAAATCAATCCGAAATATCACGATATTTTTGAAAGACAAAGATTGATAAATTCAATTATAGATAGAATTTTATCTAAGGAACCTCAAATAATAGAGAGAATAAATATAGAAAAAGATTTTTTACTTGAAAAAATAAAGAAAAATAATAAAGGTCCAGAATCAAAAGCGTCAAAATATTACTCAGTATCACAGGCTATTGATGGAAACAACTACATTCCTAAGAAAAATAAAATAGTATAAGTACATAATTTATATTAAAAAAGTATTGATTTTTTAGGATGAATGTCGATATATATTGTAAGAAGATGAAGTGATTAAATATATCAATCAGTACTAGTAAGTTGTTGAACAAGAAGGAAAAAATATATTTGTAAAGATACCATAAGGAGTGATACATATGAAGATTGACAGTTCGTCTACATATACAAACGATGCTCATAGTAGTGCTGGTTTTTCTGGTCTTATGTCAGGCATAGATACTGACAATTTAGTAAAAACTATGCTTTCGGGAATTCAAAATAAAATTGATAAGCAAAATCAACAAAAACAGGTGTTAGAATGGAAACAAGAATTATATCGTGATACTATTTCAGATATAAATAGTTTTAAAGATAAATATTTAGATATAGTTTCTAAAAATAGTTTGAAATTAACATCGACATTTAATAAGGCAAAGGTTGAAAGCACATCGGATGCTGTTTCTGTTAAACCAAGCTCTTCTGGTTCTACAATAACAGATTTTAATATGCAAGTTGCACAGTTAGCAACAGCTACAAAAGCAACATCAGGTGTAGCAAGTTCTATGGCGATAAGTACAACAGGAGCTCCTTTATCTTTTGATAGAAATGTAAAGTTTACGGTAAATGGAATAGAGGCAACTATAGATTTGGCGGGAACAGCAGATGCTGCGTTGACTAAAGA
>JAEXNS010000145.1 GCA_023439605.1 Bacillota bacterium
CTGAATCAATGTCATTTAGTTAAGAAATAATAACTTCGATAGCGATGCAATCAATTATACATAAAACAACAAAAAAAGTTTATTTACCAGTGATTTCAATCAACAGTGATATAAGTTTAAAATCAATGATATTGAAATTTAAAAAAGTTCATCACAATAAGACCGATAAAAAACTATTTTTTTTAAAAGTCTTATCCGTCAGATGATTATATTGTAGCTTTTGTTGAGTTTTTGATCAAAAAAATTTAAAACAAAAACTGACAGGAGGCCTAAATCTGTGCCTTCTTAGATACTTCCGTCCTTCTCGGACTGGCAATGTGTATTTATTAATCAGAATTTCTAAGCTGTTTATTTTTCCATTTGAACTTAGATAGTCAATACAAAGTTTCATTGCCATGGAGAAATTAACCTGATGCACGTGTTTCTTTCCGTACTTTTTGATTACAGAATGAGAAATAATGATTGTACTAAAGTTAAATAGTATCATTAGTGCAAGTATCTCTTGAGATACAAATTTCACTGATTTTGAATGGAAATTTTCTGTTCCAATAGTATGTTTTAAATCACGAAATGAGGTTTCAATTTTCCAACGAAGCCAGTAAATATCTTTTAGGTCCTCAGCACTAAATTCATCCTCAGAAAGGTTTGTAACTATATTTTCAAAATTTCCATTTCCAAGATCAAACCTCACTACTCGAAATGATAATTCGTATTCCGTTCTATTATCATCTATAAAATCAAAAGAGACTTTTTTGCATATTTTCCTATATTGGTCGCTTTTGTGTGGTTGAAGTCTTTTCTTTTTGTTCTGTGAATGTGTAAGAATAAGCGTAACAATTTGATCCATGGTATCTGGAAGTTCGCTAAGGTTTAGATATCTTTTTATGTTCAAATCTTTGGCACGCATTAGAAATTTGTGTTTAGCCTCTATTGTATGAGCAAATGTGTTGTAACTGGCAAATCCACGATCAGCAATAAATATTGGTTGAACATCATTTTCATAACGATCAACAAGATTGCAGTATGCCTGAAACTCATTTTTCAATCGACCAGGCTGAAATTCAATATCAAGATAACGTTTGCTGATTACATCGAATAAAGGTATTGTATGAATCATATTGTAACCCAGCGTGGTTTTACCACTTGGTTCATAGTATGTTTCAGGATCACCAGCATTTCGGAAAATGTTAAATTCACAACCATCAACTGCAATGAGATTATACTTGTGACGATATAAGGTCAATGGAAATTTATCATTGAAAGCCTTCAACAAGCATCTAAGAGCATCAAGTTTCAATTTAGAACGTTGTTGAATAAAAGCTGAACTACGCGGTATTGCATCTACATTATAATTAAAATACCTGTTAAGTTCAATATCTGTATTAGAGTTTCCGATGACAATCAGAAAAGTAATCAAATTTACGAATCCGATTTTACGTTGTCGCTTAAAGTTCCTGGTTGAATCTTCAGCATACTCTGAGGCTGATAGAGCCATTGACTTTATTTCATTCTTAAGCGAATTCATCACGGTTAAAGGATAGTCGATTAAAGCGTTCATATGTTGAGCCCTCCTTGTAGTTGGAAAATATATCCCACAAATACAAAAAGCACCACATTTTTTCGGGTTTGTCAAGTGTTTTTTAAGAAAAATTAAAAAAATTTGGTTAGACCCTCTGTGTTGAGAATCTAACCCTTATTAACTAAATGACATTGTGACTGAATAGTAACAAATTATATTTATTTTTTAATTTATATTCTTCTCTAATAATTTATTATAAGTAACATCTATAAGAACTGCCCCTAAAGGTGCAGTTATAAGTATAGCCAATACTGCAACAGTTAAAGCAATATCACCACAAGCAAGCCCCATTGCTAACGGTATTCCACCAATTGCAGCCTGTACAGTTGCTTTTGGCATATACGCAATTGCAGAAAAAAGCCTCTCTTTTTTATTAAGCTTAGTTTTAACCAAGCATAAAAAAACACCTATCATACGAAAAACCAAAACACAAAATATTAACACTATTGAAAACAATCCAGCTTTTAAAGCATAATTTATATCTACTATAGCACCTACAAGTACAAATAATAAAACCTCTGCACCAACCCAAAGCTTTGAAAACTTTCCTGATAATCTTTTTGACAATTCATATTTTTTCTGCTGTATAGTAGCACCCATTGCCATAACAGCCAATAACCCTGAAAACCCAATTACACAATCTAAATGTTGTTCTAAAGTTATTAGCAAAAAAGAGATGGAAAGAATAATTAAAACTTTTCCACTGTCACGAATATGAACTTGGGAAAATAAAATTGATAAAATCCACCCAATTAAAACTCCACCTAAAAGTCCTAGAAAAATAGATACAGGAATTACCAAAAAATTATTTAAATTTATTTCTCCACCTTGTGCCAATTTCGTAAAAGCTGTAAATAAAACTATTACAAAAACGTCATCTATAGATGCACCTGCCATAATCATTTGCGGAATGCTTTTCTTTACTCCATATCCATTTTCCATAAGTTTCAGCATTCTCGGTACAATAACCGCTGGTGAAACCGCTGCAATTATAGTTCCAATTATTGCTGCTTCCAATCGAGTAATACCAAGAAACAAAGGTGCAAATACAATCATCCCTACTATTTCAAAACTAGCAGGTATAAAACACATCAGAACTGCTGAACGCCCTACTTTTTTCAAATCCCTAATGTCTAAATTTAACCCTGCACGAGTCAAAATTATAATTAAAGCAATTTGACGTAAGTCCTTTGAAATTTCCAATATTGAATTATCCAATAAATCAAGTACATATGGGCCTAAAATAATCCCAGTTGCAATCATACCCAACAAACTAGGGAGTTTTAATTTCTCAAAAATTTTACCAAGTGTCATTCCACAAAGAAAAACAAGTGAAATTGAAAGTAACATAATTTTCATCCAATCATTTAAATTTTAGTTGCTATTTAGCCATATATA
>JAEXNS010000151.1 GCA_023439605.1 Bacillota bacterium
ATACATTGATACAGTTGGCGGAACAGTGGATTTAAATGTAAACCCGGATGAAGAAGGAAGACTTGCAGGTGGATATGGTACCGTAAATAGAATCACACTTGAAAACGTGGGGGTCGATAGTGAAACTGGTTATTATATAGCTGGAACAGGAAAAGATATTATAAAAATAACTGCTCATGTTACAATGGGTAATAAAACAGTAACATATTCTCAGTACGTTGCTAGTAGTCAAGACAATAATAATGATGATGATAGTGCAAATGGGTTTATGGCAACAGCAGGAAATGCTGGTGCTACATCTACAGGGTTAAGAGTTTATGGTTCTGCTGGGTCAAATATAAAAGTAAATAATAGAGTGAGTATGGAGAGTTTTAGAAACGAAGGTGTTTCATTAGGTGAAAAATTTTACAATGCATCATTGTATGTAAACTCAGCAACGACCTTTACTTTAAATAAGCAGGAAGGTGTATCTATATGGGGTAATATGTCTTCGCAAAATCCATATTATTTTAAATCATTGTATAGCGTGAGTACAGATGCAACTAAATATGATGCGGAAATAAAAAATATACCATACTTGTTTGTTGATGATACATTGGCAATTACAAATGGAATAAGTGTTGGAGAAGATCTTAAACCAGTAAACATTTTTGCAGGAAGAATATTAAAAGGGAGTAATCCTCCTTTTGATGTTAGAGGGAATATATACTTGTATAATGATGTTAATGATCCTAAATTTAATGCTCCTACGCCCGCATTACCTGCTGATTTTACAAATGTTCCAAATGTAACTTCTAAGGATTATTTAGAACTAACTAAAAATCCAACTGTTTCGTTTATAAATTTAAATAATGCATCGAGTCTTCTAAATTGGTATAGTGCAGGTTCTCTAATACCTCAACATGGAGGGAATTTATATTCAAAGGGAAGCATATATATAAACAATGGGGGACAAAATCCAGGTGAAGCCTTTACAATAGCTGGAGATATGTTTGTAGCAGGAGACTTAAATGTTGCTAGTGGATATTTAAGAGTAAAAGGAAGATTAAATGTAGGCGGTACTGTTACAGGTGGGGATAGAATAATTGATGGTAATAATGTTGCGATTACTGAATTTAAAGATACTACATTACAGTTCCCTGCCAACATGTCAAAAGAAGATATAACAGAAACATTCGTGGTAGATAAAGATGGAAATTCAGTTCCTTCGACAGATCCAACGGCAGTAAAATACAAAAATGGTGATAATAAAATGGTTAAGACTATTGAAGATATGATGATGTCTTACTATGAAGATCCATTAACTGCAACAAAACTAAAAGGAACTATCGAGGCTAAAAACTTCCCTGTTGCTGGAACTTTATTGCCTTCATACAATGATATAATAAAAGAAGGTACTATAAGTCAAGATTGCTATATAGGCGGGGATATTTCTGGACAAACAATTTACTTTAGACAACCAACTGATGGTACTTCAGTTAAAGCAATAAATGTAGTTTTGGTTAATTTAAATGCAAGTGGTGTAAAATTTATAGTTGATGAAACTGATTATGCAGTAGAAGATAATAAAAAAGCTAAGTTTAGAGTTAATTTTTATATAGCAAATAATGATATTTATCCAACTCAGTTTGCAACAGAGTTTGGACCACTAAACAATTCAATTACATTTGACAATTGTGAAATTACAACTCAAGCATACTATGATGCAGTAAATAGTGGTTCAACAATAGAATTAAATGGCGCACCAAAAGATATTGAACCAGTTCCTTATATTTATATTTACGCCCTTCCTACTACTGTATCAAAACCTAAAATCAACTTTAATAACCAATGCTTTTTAGCAGGAAATATTTTTGCACCAGATGCTGAATTAACATGGAAAAACACGAGGTATTCAGGCAAAAGTGTTAATTTTTACGATGGAGTGGAGTATACAACTGTTACAAGTGTACCTGTTTCTATGATTGGTTCAGCTATTGTAGGGGAAATAAAAGAATTCCAAAATGATGCAGCTGTTTTTGTTGTTGCTAAGTCTGGTAGCAATCCAGGCGGAGAAGATCTTGGAGTTTATGGATGGGAGCCTATAGGTGGTTTTGCAAATTACTAAAATATCATATTCTATACTGAAGGGAATGATTGTAAAATGAAAAAAATAAAAAAATCCAAGTTAAAGGGTATGACTTTAGCGGAAATAGTTGTCTCCATGGTCGTTTTCACTGTTAGTGCAACTATTTTAGTTACAGGAGCTATATCAGTATATAAAATGATTTCAAGTACAAGAAAATTAACGCAAAAAATAAACTATCAAGCACCGGTTGCAGACAAAATGCTTAATGCATCCCCTACTGTTACCGATGTAGAAGCGAACGATTCCTTTAGTGAAATACAAATACAGTTGCCAAACGGCGTTTCTTATGGTGCAAATGTAGAAGGGTTTGAAGTTGTTCCAGAAATTGAAAATCAACCTGCAGGTAATTTAAAGTATTTTAAATAATCTGATCAACAGTTACTATTCAGCCATGTGTGT
Organism: Bacillota bacterium; assembly: GCA_023439605.1. Lineage (GTDB taxonomy): Bacteria > Bacillota > Clostridia > Oscillospirales > Ruminococcaceae > JAEXNS01. The sequence goes on from JAEXNS010000151.1 coordinate 2,528, forward strand.
AAGGTGGATTTATTTTGCCAAAGGTTTAGGGCAATCAAAAAGTCAGTTCGACTTCTACAAAATCGTAAACTTTACCTTTAGCGGCTGAATTGTAACTATCAACTCTATGTAAGGAGGGTTAAGATGAAAAATAAAGTCAAGGGTTTTACACTTCTAGAAATGATAATTGTAGTTGCACTTTTTGGATTAATAATGGCAGGTGCGTTGTCTTTGTTACAGCCTATAAAAAGAGTATATGACGATGCATTTGATTTTGAAGGTTCTAGGGGTACAGTTAGCAATGTTAGGCAATTTGTGGAGGATAATGTAAAGTATGCAAACAGACTAGTCGTATTAACAAATTGTAATGATGTGGATTATGATTTATCATCCGTTATACCACCAGGTTTTGCAGAGGATGATGCTTCAAATAATTTGGATTCAACAGATGGAATAAATGCAATTGAATTTATGAGAAGTAAGTTTATGTTAGGTAATAAGCCCTATACATATGGTTCTATTAAACAACAAAGACTTTCTAAAGCAAAAGACGAAATATATCTTTTACATATAGATAACATTGAAAATGAACCAGGTACTAAAAATTTAAATTTAAGTGGATATGCTAGTTTAGAAAACACTAATAGAGGACAAGTTAATTATCAGGTTTATAGCGAGGGTACTCTAGTCAATTCTGAAACCAAGGTATCCAATGAGGTTTTGTACGAAGATTATTCTTTAGTTGCTAATTTAGGAGAATTAATTACTGATCCTGCCACGTTGTTGCCTATTTTGGATGCTGACGGTAATCGTCAATATGAAGATTTTAACCCTAATAGATTTGCAATATCATTAAGTATTTTTAAAAACAAAAGGGACCCTATAACTAGGCTTTTCAACTTAGAGGAGACTGGTGTTTCAAATGTTATAACTATTTCCTTGGAAAATATATTTAAGTCCGGAACTCAAGTTTCTGAAAAGGTGAAGTATAAGGTAGGTGGAACAGATACAGAATTGTCAATGGATGTACCAAGATATTCGTTGTTTGATTGTGGTCAAGATACAAACGATATAATTTTAATCTTCACTAAGCCACCAACAGATTTTAATTAATCAATAATAAAGCAGTTCGACATAACTGCCGAACTGCTTTAAATTAAGGTTTGTAGGTTATTAAGTTTATATACCAGTTTATAATTTTCTCACCTAAAAAGAAACCTGCAAAAATTCCTATTGCCAAATATGGACCAAAGGCAAATTTTGATTCTTTGGTTTTATATTTATTGATAATACCAACGATAGCTGCAATAAGAATGCCTATAGCGGCAGATGCAATTATTGCTCTATATCCTATTAAAAAACCTGAACATAACATTAAAAGAGTATCACCGAGTTCTATTCCACGCATTTTTTCACCAGTTTTTTTCTTGATATATATGCTTGAAAGCTCTCCGATGATGAAAAAAGTAACACTAATACAAAAAACACCGATAAACCTCGCTTTTAATGGTAAAGTGTCAGTAAAAACAGCGGATAAAACACCTAAAATTAAAATGCCAAAAAGCAAGCGTACATCAATTTCTAAAGTATCATAGTCAATAAAACCAATGACTATTAAAATTGAAAAAAACAAAGCAGTTATAACACCGTGTACAGGAGTTTCAAACATATCAATATAACTGAAAGCAATTATATATACCAAAGCGTTTAAACCTTCCACTATAGGGTAGCGAGGGGAGATTTTTTCTTTGCAATAACGACATTTGCCTCTTAAAAAAAGCCAACTAAAAAGTGGAATAAGATCGTAAGCTTTGATTTTGTTATTGCATTTTGGGCAGTGAGATGATTGCTTAGAAAGCGATTCATTTTTTGGGATACGGTATATACATACATTTAGAAAACTGCCTATTGTAATACCAAAAAATAAAGTAATGGTGTAAAAAATTAGATATGCTTCGATATTTAGAAAACCTAGATATCCATGTCCGAGCATTATGAAGTCCTCCCATATTTAGTTTATTATATCATTATTTTATCACAGATACAGAGAAAATACAAGAAAAATATTTTATGATTCGGAGGCTATTTATGAGAAATGTACCAATAGGTCAATATCTTGTGGAACAAAATATGATTACACAGGACCAGCTAGAAAAAGTTCTATCTGCTCAAAGAGATTCACAAGGTCAAAAAAGATTTGGTGATGTTATTGTTGAACTTGGTTTTTTAACTGAAATCAAATTTGCACAGGCACTTGCCGGAAAGCTTAAAGTACCTTATGTAGATCTTTCAAATGTGGAAGTTGATTATGAAGCAGTTAGTAAAGTTCCAGAGGCATTGGCGAAACGTCATACAGTCATTGCTATAAACGTAGTAGGAAAAAGACTTACTATTGCTACAGATGACCCAATAAACTTTAATATACTAGAAGATATAAAGGTTATAACAGGTATGGATACAATTCCTGTTTTAGCAACAAGAACATCTATAAACAAAGCTATAGGCAAACATTATACTATGCAAAATGTTGATAGTGTAAATGATAGCTTAAGTCAGTTTGTTGAAGAAGAAAACTTAGATGATGACGCTTCAAGAGAAAGAGTCGAAAGTGCACCTATAGTTAGACTTGCTACTACTATAGTAGAAAATGCTTATAGAGCAGAAGCTACTGACATCCATATAGAGCCTTTTAAGACGTTTACAAGAATTCGTATTCGTGTAAATGGAGATTTAATAGAACTTATGAATGTATCTAATATGGTACATAACTCTTTATCAACTCGTTTAAAACTAATAAGTGGAATGAATATAGCTGAAAAGCGTGTTCCTCAAGACGGTCGTTTTACTCAATCTGTTGACGGAACAACTTTAGATGTCCGTGTATCATCACTTCCTACAGTAAACGGTGAAAAGATAGTTATACGTATTTTATCCACAGGTCAAATAGCACTTAGAAAAATAACTGACCTAGGTATGAGTGATTATAACTATAAAATGTTTGAAAGTATGATTAAGTGTCCTCATGGAGTTATGTTGGTTACAGGGCCTACTGGTAGTGGTAAAACAACTACTTTATATGCGGCACTTGGAGAACTTGCAAAACCTCATGTAAATGTTATTACAGTAGAAGATCCTGTAGAAAAAAATATAGAAGGTATAAATCAATGTCAAGTTAATACAAAAGCAGGCATGACTTTTTCAGCTGCTTTGAGATCAATACTTCGTCAAGACCCTGACATAGTAATGATAGGAGAAATGCGTGACTCTGAAACAGCAGATATAGCTATCAGAGCCGCTATCACAGGACATTTAGTTTTATCCACGCTACATACAAACGATGCAGCATCAACTATTATCCGTCTTATAGATATGGGTGTAGCACCATATATGGTTGCAACTTCGCTTATAGGTGTTATAGCACAGCGTTTGGTTAAGGTATTATGTCCAAAGTGTAGAAGACCTCGTTTTTCAACAGATGATGAAAACAGGTTAATGCATGTGGACGCAGCAGTACAAATATTTGATGCAGTAGGTTGTCCAGAGTGTAATGGGACGGGTTATAAAGGAAGAACTGCTATACATGAAATTATACATTGTTCATCTGGTATATCCACTCTTATAGCAGAATCGGCA
>JAEXNS010000188.1 GCA_023439605.1 Bacillota bacterium
GGATATTGTTCGCCAATATATTGGTAAAGATTGTATGTAAAAGAATCATAATTATCTATTATAACTATCATAATTTTGAAGCCTCCTTAATTGCATTTATAATAGCCAAAGCTTTATTTTGAGTTTCAACATATTCCTTTTCTGGTATTGAATCTGCAACTATTCCTGCACCAGCTTGAATATAAGCTTTATCATTTTTAATTAATACTGTTCTTATAGCAATACATGTATCTATGTTTCCGTCAAAAGCAAGGTAACCTACTGTACCACCATATAAACAACGTTTTCTATTTTCCATTTCATCTATTATTTCCATTGCTCTAACTTTTGGTGCACCTGAAAGAGTACCAGCAGGTAAAACAGACATTAAAGCATCTATGGCTGTTTTGTCTTCTTTTAATTTACCTTGAACATCAGAAACTAAATGCATAACTTTCGAGTATTTTTCTGTTTGCATAAAAGAAGTTACTTCTACTGTTCCAAACTCAGAAACTCTTCCCACATCATTACGTCCCAAATCAACTAACATTGTATGTTCAGCACGTTCTTTTGGGTCTAAATTAAGCATTTGTTCAAACTTTTTGTCCTCTTCTTCATCTTGACCACGTCCAATTGTACCAGCTATTGGTTTTGTAGTTACAATCCCATCTGTAACATTTACAAGCATTTCAGGAGAAGCACCAGCGATATGATAATCTTTATTTTTGAAATAATATAAGTATGGTGAAGGATTTGTAGCACGGAGCATTCTATAAACATCAAAACTATTTGGTGGATTTTCTATTTCAAATCTTTGAGATAGAACGATTTGAAAAATATCACCATTTACTATATATTCTTTTGCCTTTTTCACGTTATTCATAAATTCTTCTTTTGAGACATTTGATTTTACTATAAAATCATCATATATTTTTGTATTACTTTTAATTTCATGAGGTTTTTTTATTTTTGCAGCAATTTCTTGTGCTCTATTTAATGCACTTTCATATTTTTGCTCTAAAGAAAAAGGGGAATCTTTTTTTATATTGATTATTATTATAACTTTGTTACTTAAGTGGTCAAATGCAATAATTTCACTATATAAAAACAAATGACATTCAGGTAATTTTATATCATCAAAAGGAACATTTGTTAGTTTTTTTTCAATATATCTGACTGTATCATAGCTGAAATAACCTATTAAACCACCTGTTAGTTTAGGTCTATTTTTTAACTTTGGTGACTTGTATTTTTTTAAATAATCTGATAAAAAAACAACAGGGTTGTCTATATCAAAAACTTCTGTTTTATCGGAGCAGATAATTTTAGCTCTATTTTTTTCTATAATAATTTCTTTTTCTGGATTTATTCCTATAAATGAATATCTACCCCATTTTTCGTTATTATCCACACTTTCTAAAATAAAACTATTTTCCGAATTATCACATAAAGAATTGTATATATGGATTGGAGTTTTTGTGTCCGAAAGGACCTCATAAAAAACAGGAACTAGCATATTTTCTTCAAGTTGAGATTTAACAGTTTCAATTGTAGGTGATAACATAAAATTTTCCTCCTTAATTTAAGCATAAAAAAAGCCTATCATTCCCAAAGAAAGGGACGATAGACATCGTGGTGCCACCCAATTTCGAAATTATATTAATATAATTTCCTTTTTCGGATACGCTGTAAAAAACATTAATATCCTACCCTTATAACGTAGGGAAAACGGCAATGGATACTTAAGATTCACCATGCTTCTCACAAACCCATTCATCTTACATCGTATATGTTGTTTTCACACCAAACAAACAACTCTCTGAAATATCGTTTTGAAGACTACTTACTTTTGCTCATCGAATTTAAAATATTTACTTGAGTAAATTATATAATATCTTTATTTATTTGTCAATAGAAAATTCAAAAAAAATGTAAATGTATATTTATTACATAATAAAGTTTAAAATTTTTTTTATAAAGTATTGTATACAAAAGAAAAAAATGCTATAATAAAAAAGGTTGTTTTTAAAAAGTGAACAAAAAAGGAACAGGAGAAGTGATATATGAATATTTGGGTAAAACGAAGTTTATCCTTATTAAGTATTCTTTTTGGTGTTTTAATAGGTTATTTATCTTATTTAACTTTATTTTATAATGTTAGCATTACCAACAAAGGTACATTTATGGTATTTATTTTAGCTATTTGCTTATTCTTTGGTACGGCCATGATATACACAAGAAAACAGTTTGTAACATCTTTAGTCAGCATGGTACTTATGCCTATTTTTTTGCCTTCAGTAATTTTATATTTTGGAGAATGGATGCTTTTGATTCCACTCGCAATTGTAATAGTCGTCATGTTTTTTGCCTGTGGAGCAGGAGAGGGGATAAAAACCATATTAGGAGCAGGTTTTATTTTATTATATATTTTAGCTGCAATTGGATTTTATTTATTTTCTACAATAATAATGCATCAAACTGAAGATATAATTACTCAAAAAGCAATTTCATCATCTGAAAATTATAGATGTTATGTAGTAAACGTTACAGATACATCAAAAGGCAGAACAAAAGTTTATGTTGAGCCAAATACTTATGATATAGAATATCCAGGAATAACTTTTATGGCTAAAGGATATAAAAGATTAATTTATAATGTGCGTTCGAATCAGCTTCAAGTAAAATTAGAGTGGAAGTCAGATCCCAAAGGTTATGATGAACTTTATGTAAATGATGAATTAAGATTTAGAGAACTAGATGCATTAAAAAAAGAAGAACCATATAATTGGTTTTCAAAAGAAAAAAGAAAAATTGAATTAGAATAAAAAATAGCTGTCTATATAGACAGCTATTTTTTATTCACCTTTTTTCTGAAGGATTTTCTTTGAATATTTCCCCAAGTTTGTGAACCTTTTTTAAAATTAAAAAATGATTTAAATCTCCACCATACTGTTATTTGTCTATAACAAACTTGTTCTACCATACTTAATGCTACTAAAGTCATTGTTTCACTCGGCTTTTTATAACTGTTATATGATAATTTTTCAAGTAGAACTGCTGAAATGGAAAAAAACAATCCAAATAAATAAGCCATTGCAAAAACAAATATGAAAAACCATGAAATTAATCCTGTAAATATAGATATGAGCATTACAAAGTAACCTATGATTTCTATTATGGGACCAATTAATTCTATAAGGAAAAAATAAGGCATAGAAAACATTCCGATTACTCCATATTTAGGGTTGAAAATCATTGTTTTATGTTTTAAAATAGAGTCTGCTAAACCACGATGCCACCGTAGTCTTTGGCCTCTTAAATCTTTAAAATGTGATGGTGCCTGAGTCCAGCATACTGCATCTGAAGTAAAGTCAATTTTATATTTCTTTTTATTTTTACGAAAGTGTTCATGAAGTTTTAAAGTTAGTTCCATATCTTCACCAATTGTATTTGTATATCCTCCAACTTCAAGCACTGCTGACTTTTTAAATAAGCCAAAAGCACCAGATATGATTAACAATCCATTTAACGTCTCCCAACCAACTCTACTAGTTAAAAAAGCTCTAAAGTATTCTATTATTTGAAATTTTTCTATAAGTCTATGGGGAAGGCTTGATTCACAAACGACACTATATTCTATCCTACATCCATTTGCTATTCTTACCATTCCACCTACAGCAATCATATCATCATATTTTAAAAATGGTTTAATTATTCGTAATAAAGCATCTTTTTCTATTACACAATCTGCATCTATAGCACAAAATAAAGGGTTTTTAGAAAAGTTAATTCCAGTATTTAAAGCATCTGATTTTCCACCGTTTAATTTATCAACTATTATTAGGTTAGGTAATTCAAATGAAGAATAAACCCCGAGGACATCTTTTGTTTTTAAATTACTAGTTTTTTCTTGCTCTATACTTCTTAAATTAAAATGTTCTATTATTAAATTTAAAGTATTATCTTTTGACCCATCATTTACCACTATTATCTCATAATTTGGATAGTCAAGAGCCAGTAAAGACAAAATATTTTCTATTATTGTAGCTTCTTCATTATAAGCAGGAACTATTATGGTTATTGGAATTGTATATTCACCTATGGAGGTGACATCACTATTTACTATTTGCGTAAATTTTCTTAATCTTCTTATAGAAATTAATATTAAAAAAATATATGTAAAATTTATTAAAACAAAATATATGAATATACCTAAGCTGTAAAATTCAACGACTTTTTTTAAAACATCTTGCATCATAAACAACACCTTCTCTTTATTTTTAGTATTTATGTATTACTGTTTATTTCTGTAAATATTTTGTTTATTGTGTCAAACGTATTTTTGCTCAAATTAATTTGATATAAAGCCATATCTGCAACTATGCTATTATCACTCATTGAAAGTGAAAATAAGGCATTTATACCATCAATATCTTTTTTTCCAAGTATTTCAGATGCATAAAATCTGATTATCCAATTTTCGTCATACATCATATCAGAAAGGTATTCAATTACTTCGGGAAAGTTTAAATTTAGCATTGATTTTGTAGCTTCAAGTTTTATATCTAAATCGTCTTTATTTTTGTATAGCTCATAAATTATGGATGCATATTTTTGTTTTTTAGTTAAAGAAAGGACTTTTATTATTGATATAGTTAAATCTTTACTTATCCCTAACAAATTTAACAAAATCTTTTCATGTTCTTCAGAAAGTGACTCAATGTTATTTAATAAAGATTTTATAAAAAGTGGTTTTTGCTTGTAATCATATTTTTCTATAAAATAAAAAGTTTTTTCATTACTAAGTTTTAAATTGCTTATCATTTCTACTATTCTTTCAGGAATTATTTGAAAGCTAACTAGGTTATCTATATAAATTTCTAGTTGAATATCATTTAATGGATAATATGATAAGGCAAAACTGCACAAATATCTAAGTTCAAAATTTTCTGAAGAAATATATTTTAATAAAAAAGGAATAGACAACTTTGATTTGATAATCATTAATTTTTTTATTATTGTAAAGTTATAATTTACATCAAAATCTTTAAATAATTTTTCAGTATAGCCTAGTGAATCGAATTTTTCACTTATGTTAATATTATTTTTACTAGAATAATCAACAAGAATATTAAAAATAATATTTTTATTTGCTTTCTTTTTAAAATATTTTTGTTTTTTAATATAATCTATAGAAAAATCACCGTTTATATATTTGATTATATCTGGTAAAATAATGTTGTAGGATTTATTGTATATTTTTTTTATAAGAGGTTCTTTTATAGAAAAATAAAAAACCAAAAAAAGAGTAAGAATATTTAAAAAACTCAAAACAATCAAACTATTTAGAACTATTTGTTTTAAATAATCATACATAAAAAAACACCCCATTCTTAATTATAAATAAAAAAATCGTTACTATTTAGCTATATCTATAACGTAAATATATATCTAGAAGGTCTAGTGCGACCGAACAATGTCGTCAACTTAAGCAAATTGCTGAGGCAATTTATGAGGCTCAGCCTCAAACTCCGCTTCTTTTTCTATCGCAAAAAGAAGCAAAAAAGCTCTTAAATCATAAGGATTTCGCTTTCTGCGGAAAGCAACCAAGGGCGTTGCCCTTTGGAAACCTACGATTTTTTTGAAAAAAATCGAGTAAAACTTTAATTTTTCCACTAAGTTGACGACATTGGGGGACCGGAAAGCCTGGTCGACTCCGCAGAGTCGAAACCCTTGCAAAACCGTAAATCTTTGCTTTTGAGGCTGAATAGTAATGATTTTTTGAAAATATTAGATTTCAAAAGACATGAATCCTGCATATAAAGATTTTGAATTATTTAAACGATTCTATTTCACATTATTATTACATAGAATAATAGTAACAAGAAATCTTCTTTTTGTATAAAATACAAAAAGAAGATTTTGGTTTTTTAAAGTCTTAATTCAGCACCAACTTGACTTAATTCTTTTAATGTTTTTTTCATAGCTTTGTCTGCATGTTCATCTGTTAAAGTTTCATTATGTGAACGTAAGACCATAGAGAAAGAAACACTTTTTTTACCTTCTTCAATTTGTTTTCCTTTATATACATCGAACAAAGTAATTTTTTCTAAAATGTTTCCAATAGAATTTTTAATAATTTTTTCTAAAAATGCTACAGGTATAGAATCATCACACAACAAACTCAAGTCTCTAGTAGTTGCAGGGTATTTTGGCAATGCTGTATAAGTTTTTTCTATTTTACTTATGCTTATTAATTCTGGTATTTTTATTTTTGCTACATAAACTTTTGTTTCTATTTCATAATTTGCAGAAACTATCGGATGAATTTCGCCTAAAATACCTATTTCTTTACCATCTTTCATTATTACTGCACTTCTTCCTGGATGAAAAGCTGATTTTTCATCAAAACTTTCACTGGTAGAAATTCTCTCGTACTCAACATCGCAAATACCATTTGAGTCTAATATGGCTTCTACACATCCTTTTAAATCATAAAAGTCAATTGCAGAACCATACATTCCTATTGCCAGTCTCAAAGGTTCTTCTGGTAAAGTAGTATCTGAAGTATGTATATATTCATTGCCTATTTCGAATAATCTTGCGGTTTCATTTCTGTTGTTATAATTTCTTGAAAGTATTTCTAACATAGAAGGGATTATTGTAGTTCTCATTATACTTGTATCTTCCCCTAAAGGGTTTTTAATAGTTACAGTTTTTCTTAAACTACTATCAGGTGGTAAATTTATTTTGTCAAAACATTTTGGAGAAGTAAATGAGTAAGTCATTATTTGATAACAACCTATGGAAGTCATTGTATTTTCTAAGTTACGAATAAATTTTTGGTCATCTGTCAGTTTTGCTTTTGCTAATCCACGCAATTCTTTTGAAGGTATAGAGTTATAACCGAAAATTCTGGCAATTTCCTCAGCTATATCTGCCTTACATTCTATGTCTATTCTAAAGGATGGAGCTATAACACTGTTTCCATCAACCTTAAAATCTAGTTTTTCTAAATAATTTATCATGTCTTCTTTAGGTATATTTGTACCCAGAAAACTGTTTATCCATTCAGGATTGAATTCTACTTTATTTGCTTCATTGTCAGTGTTATCTATATCAATAATAGAACCTACGATTTTTCCAGCACCTAATTTTTCAACTAATTCAAAAGCTCGTTCAAGTGCTGTTACAGTTCCTTTTTGATCTAATCCCTTTTCAAACCTTGAAGAGGAATCGGTTCTCATACCAAGTTTTTTTGCTGTAGTTCTTACAGATACAGGTTCAAAATAAGCAGATTCAAAAACAACAGTATTTGTATCGCTCATTATCCCACTATGTTCTCCACCCATTACG
>JAEXNS010000011.1 GCA_023439605.1 Bacillota bacterium
ATGTTTTATAGCTTTTGAAGCCTGGATTTTTTAAAAATCTAGTTACTATTTATCCATATGTATAGGGTAGAGATATTTTACCGAAGGTCCAGGGCGACCGGAAAGCCCGGTCGACTCCGCAGAGTCGAAACCCTTGCAAAACCGTAAATTTTACCTTCAATGGTTGAATAGCAATAAAATCTAATTAATTTTCAAAGGTTTTATCAACTCTTTAAATTCATTTTAGTATAAACCTGCATTCCCGAAAAATTATAGCGTTGATATATTAATAAAAAAGGGAGTAAAAACTCAAAAGATAAAAGAAACAGAATATGTTTATATAGACAGCTCATATTGGGATAAGGACAAAAAACATCAAAATAAAATAGGATAAAAAAGGTTAACTTTAAGAAATGGAGAAATAAAAAATGGAATGTATGAAATGTAAAACAGAGCTGTTTAATGCAAAATTTAATTCAGATGCATCTGGTGCAGGTGCATATTTGACAAATAAGAAAAATGGTATTTTGGAATCAGAAAAAAGAAGTTCTGTTGCGTGTTATGTTTGCCCTAAATGCGGATATATTGAATTGTATGCTGACGAACCAACAAAGTTGATGTTAAAATAAAAATTTGAATTTGGAGTGATTATAAATTGAATAAATTAGGAAAAATAAAGAAAAAGATAAAAAAACTCATGATTAAAAACAAACCTAATGGCACAATATCACTTATTGGTGATGGTAAGCCAGGACTGAAAGTATGTGATATTGTAAATGGAAAACCTAAAGTTGCTACAAACATCAAAGGTAATGTTATAGAATATATTCTTACATATTCACTTTTCCACAAAGAAATAAAGCATTATGATAAAAATACTTTTAAAGAAATTAAGTAATGATAAATTATTATAACTAATCTGAAAAATGGAGTTTATTATGAGAATATTTAAAAGTAAAAAAATAGCAATAATAATTACCGTACTTGCAATGTTATTCTTCTCGGTAGAGGTTTCGACTGAGTCTATAATAAAAATATCACCTAAAATTAAAATAATAATAAATATTTTATTAATTATTACTGTGGCAATTGTAAATATATTGTCTCGTAATAAAAGTATAGACCAAGCGAGTCCGTCATTAATAAAAAATATTAGAGTCATCAGTATTGTTGTTGGCGTTATATGTTTTTTAGGAGTATTTATTTTGAAAATATCAGGGGTTATCTAGCGATTCAACAAAATTAAATTCATAAAACGTCAGCGTATGAATAAAGATAAGCAAATTGTAAACAATAGCAAGCAGAAGAACCGAAAAAGAAGACATAATAAAATAACCTCAATATTGATTCATTGTTCAATCTGTGGTATAATAAACAAATAATTTACTGATGAAAACATGCTAAAAGATTAACCATTTACAAGCAATTTAAATCAGAATATAAAGGAGAAAACAGTATGAGAAAACAACACATTATTGCAGCCAGTGTTCTTTTGCTAATGCTTATGACATCGTGTAGTAATTCAGGCTCTGTAAAAAATTCTGCAACAAACAGTTCATCATCTAATATCAATGTTACAGAAACGTCCGGTGATTCCTCAGTAATTGAACAAGCTGAAGAATCCGAAATTAAGTGCATGCCATTACTTTCAATAAAAACTGTATCACAGGAAAAAGATGTGATGGATTTTGTAACGAAACCTATTAACCGCTTTGTAGCTAAATCAATTGCATCATGGACTCCTGGATATGTTATACCACCAGAGCCTTATAGTGAAGTATGTACAGCAGAGCTTAAAGACAGCAATGGACAGATTCTGCTTTCAGAAACAGAAGCCGAGGTAATGGTTCGTGGCAACTGGACAACAAACTATGAAAAAAAGCCACTTAAAATAAAATTTAAAGAAAAGCAGAATCTCGCTGGAATGAATGAAGGCGGGAAAATGAGAAACTGGGTCCTTCTTGCAGAATACAAGGATGCTTCTATGTTAAGAAACAAATCTGCTCTGTATATTTCTAGAGAAATCCTAAAACCTGACGGATATTATGCTTCAGATGCTCAGTTTGTTGAAGTTGAAATAAACGGAGAATACTGGGGAGTATACCTCCTTGCAGAACTGCAGCAGGTAAACCCATTACGAGTTAATATAAATGAACCTGAAAAAGATTATAAAGGAACGGATATTGGGTATTTAATGGAGTATGACGGATACTTCAGAAACGAGGATAAACTTAATCAGTTTCAAATAGACTATGCAGATAATGCTGAACTGATTCCTTTTGACGGAAAAGGCGGAAGCGGAAAAAAGATAAAATGTCAGCCAGAAAGGTCTTATGATAGAAAACAAGAAGTTGGAATAAAAATTAACAGTGATATTAATTCTCAGGAACAACATGATTTTATAGCCGATTATACTAACAATGTATATAGAATAATGTATTCAGCAGCGTATGAAAAAAAGGCTTTGGTATTTGACTCAGACTATAAGACTATATCCGAATCAAAAGATATTACCCCTGAAGAAGCAGTTAAAACGGTTGTTGATGTTCAGTCACTTGCTAATATGTATATAGTTAGTGAGCTTACATGTGATGCCGATATATACTGGTCAAGCTTTTTTATGGATGTGGACTTCAGCAGCAGTGGAAACAAAAAATTAAGATTTGAAGCACCTTGGGATTTTGACTCATCCATGGGAAATAAAGACCGATGTGCTGATGGAACTGGCTTCTATGCAGCAAACATTGTTCCTGATGTAAATGCAAATGCATATGAAACTATAAATCCATGGCTAGCAGTCCTGATGAATGAAGAATGGTTTCAAAATATCATCAGAGATAAATGGACGAAAATATATGATCAGGGGATATTTGAAAGTGCTATTGATATGATAGAGAATGATAAAAATGAGTACAAACCGGCATTTGAACGCAATTATAAAAGATGGAATAATCTTATTGATAAGTCTGCATTTGAACAAGAGCTTTCAGCTAGTGCTGCCTCCTGCCGCACACATGAAGAAGCAGCGGATTATCTTTCTAGCTGGCTTGGAAAAAGGGTTGAATTTTTGAATGATTACTGGCACAGCTAAAGTACAGAGGAAAAATCAGCAATAAAAATATAAAGTTGACTACTAAGTCTTTTTTGTAAAAAATTTATTCGGTCATTCTTGCTAAACGATATTTAATTGATGTCATATAATATAATGAACTTAATAACATATTGAAATTTGGTAACTGACTCTATCTTGTTCTGTTCTCATTTTTCAGAAGAGCTTGCTCTATTTGCGGTGATAGTATATAAAAATGTGTTATGTATATGGGAATGCCTATTTTATAATCAAAATATTTCGGAGGATTAGAGAAATAAGAAAGTGAGTTATTATAAAATTATCTGTAATATGTGCAATTATCCTTTTGATTATAAACCTTAATATGAATAATGACATAGTTCATATTGCAAGTGCTGTAATCATGGCAATTATTTTAGCAGTTGTTTTTTAAAAGTGGGGTAAAGAACGAAAAAAGCAATAATAAAAATAATCTTTTGTTCTTAGGAACAAAACGTATAGCTAAAAATATGATTTTCTAGTACATAACTAATCTTAGAAAATCATATTTTATTTCATTTTCCTAACAGGAGTGCAATGTAAATGTCAAGATAAAATGTATATTGAAATGCTATTTAACTATGCAGATTAAATCATGAAGTTTGTAGAAAAAAAGGCATTTTAAAATTTGATTAAAGTAAGCTCAAGAGGTAGGATGTTTAAGGATGGTAATAGATAATGAAGGTGCATAAAAGTTAATGAAATTTTTATTTCAAATAAAAAAAGTCATTATTTTTTTTAACTAAGAAATTTATTATAGAATTATTTCTTGTACAATTTGGATTTACAATTGGATATAATAATACATACAATTATGAATTGAAAGAAATATATGAAAAAGCAAAATCAGGAAACGTTTGGGCGGATTTCAATTACTATATTTGTGAAAAATATAATATAC
>JAEXNS010000113.1 GCA_023439605.1 Bacillota bacterium
AAAGTGGGGCTACAGTTGGCGTGCTTGAGTTGATGATATTTATAAGAGAGTAAGAAACTATTGATAAAACTAAAGCTTTGTTTATCCAGCTATATTCATCCTTTGCTTTATTTTTGGCAAGTGTAAAAGAATTTTTTATTGAAAAAATATGAATAACAACATAAACAAGGGCAAAAGGAATCCCGTATGTAGACGCATGATATAGATAATCATTGTATGGTCTGTCAAAAGCATTTACGTTATTAACAATTTCAGTTAAATTCTTTGTAAGTTGGGTGAAAATATAGGCATCTGGACCAGTACCAACAAGAGGGAATTTTTTAATAGTTTCAAAAGCATTTGACCATATATTTTGATATAATTCAAAGAAATTATAAATATCGAAATCTAAACTTTTTACGTGTAAAACGCCTGTACTTTGGAGTCGATAATAACTATCTTCACCCATGAGTACACCATCAAAATAATAAAGCTTAGAATTTACCATAAACATAAATATTATAGCCAGTATTGCAGGGGCTAGTATAATTAGGATGTTTAAAAGTTTAGTTTTTATAGATTTTTTACATGAAAAATTTAAAATTAAAAATGTGATAAAAATCATTATAAAAGAGATTAAACCAATTATTGTTTGTGTTTTTATTATGAAAAAGGAGAAAAATGCTGTTGAGATAGTGTATAAAACTTGTTTTTTCTTATCTGTAGAAAAAATAGTTCCAATGGCAGATATCGAAAGAGTTATGCATAACAGAGATGCAAAAAACAATGGACTTCCAGATAAACCACTTGGAATATGAATTTCTTTTAAAGATATAGTTTTAAGGTTATGATAATAAGAAGGAAATTTAGGTATATGCTGTAATGCGGCCCAAACACAATTTATCAAACCAACTATAACTATAAAGTTTAATATCTTTTGAATTGCTTTTTTATTATAAATTAAACTAGAAGCGATAAAAAGAAAAGCATAACTTATATATACCATTGCACCTTCATATCGTCCAAAGAAACCTGTAACAGGGCTATAATTAGGGTATAAAAAGGCGTTCAATGAAGATATGACAACAAAAATTATTGATATAGCTATTAAAGCGATAAATATGTATTGATTTTTTTCGAATTTTTTCTTCATAATTGCAATTATGAACATTATCATTCCTAAGGTGCCGGAAATAGCTAACGTGAAAGAAGGTATTGCAAATAAGTCTAGTCCCCATTGATAGAAAAATTCGGTAAAAACATTTAAAAGAGTTATACAAATAGCTATGATTACTGATTTGAATGCATAATCTCGCATTTTGTCATCAGTCATATTAAGTATGAAATTGGATTTTTCAGTAGAATTAAAAATCGTTTTTGGCATTTTTTTTAAACTCCATTCTTAATTATTTCCTAATTATTTCCTAAAAAAGCTCTGTATTTTATTACAGAGCTTTTTTAAATTATTTTGCGTATTCAATAGTTCTACTTTCACGAATTAAGTGGATTTTTATTTGTCCAGCGTAATCCATGTCAGTTTCTATTTGTTTTACTATATCACGAGCAACTAGGACCATCTTTTCATCATTTATAACTTCAGGAGTAACCATAATACGAACTTCACGTCCTGCTTGAACGGCAAAGCACCTATCTACACCTTCATAAGATGAACAAATTTCCTCTAGTTTTTGTAATCTCTTAATGTAACTTTCGTAGTTTTCACTTCTAGCTGCAGGTCTTGCAGCAGAAATTGCGTCAGCTGCTTGAACGATACAAGCAATTACAGTTTGAGGTTCTACATCGTTATGATGTGCTTCAATTGCATGAATAACCTCAGGGTTTTCTTTGTATCTCTTACATACATCTACGCCTATTTGAACGTGTGAACCTTCAATTTCAGCGGTTAAAGCTTTTCCTATATCATGTAATAAACCAGCACGTCTTGCAAGATTTGCATCTACCCCAAGTTCAGCTGCCAAAATACCTGATAATTGTGCTACTTCTATTGAATGATTCAATACATTTTGACGGTAACTAGTACGGAAACGAAGCCTTCCTATAAGCTTAATAAGTTCATGATTGATACCGTGAACATTAGTCTCGAGAACTGCACGTTCACCCTCTTGTTTGATTTTATGTTCAACTTCTCTTCTGGCTTTGTCAACCATTTCCTCAATTCTTGTTGGGTGGATTCTTCCATCAGCAATAAGTTTTTCAAGTGCGATTCTAGCAACTTCTCTTCTTACCTGATCGAAACTTGATAATGTTATTGCCTCTGGTGTATCGTCAATTATTAGGTCTACCCCTGTTAGTGTTTCTAAAGTACGAATGTTTCTACCTTCACGGCCAATAATTCGTCCTTTCATTTCATCATTTGGAAGAACAACAACAGAAACTGAAGATTCAGAAACTTGTTCAGCTGCACATTTAGCTATTGCTAAAGATATGTAGTTTCTAGCTTTTTCTTCACAGTTATCTTTAATTTGTTGATCATAATTGGAAATCTTTAATGCTTTTTCATGGATTAGTTCTTCTTCAAGTGCAGAAATTATATATTCCTTAGCTTGTTCTCTTGTAAATTCTGAAATTCTTTCTAAGATATCCATTTGGCTCTTTTTAATAGCTTCAGCTTCAGCTAATTTTTCTTCAGCAGTTTTGATTTTATTTTGAAGTGCGTCTTCTTTCTTTTCAAGATTGTCAGTTTTCTTATCTAGATTTTCTTCTTTTTGTTGAATTCTACGTTCTTGTCTTGAAATTTCAACTCTTCTATCTTTAATTTCTTTATCGGCTTCTGATTTTAATTTATATATTTCGTCTTTTGCTTCAACAAGAGCAACTTTTTTCTTGTTTTCAGCTTCTTTTGAAGCGTTTTCAAGAATACGTTCAGCTTCTTTTTCTGCTGAACCCATTGCTGCCTCAGCTTGACGTTTTCTATAATCTATACCTTTTTTAAAGCAAACCCAACCGGAAAAAACTGCACCTGCGATAAAAGATACTATCCACAATATATATAATATTGTAGGCATTAATTAATATTCCTCCTTTCATAAAATAATATTGTAAAAATAAACTACAATTAATAATTACTGATTTAAATAAGAACTTTGCTGGTACTTATAAATATATACAGTAAACAATTAACTAGGTTAATTGTTTGTAGTTTGGTTGATAATCATAGCTTTAAATTATCATTTTAAGCTATATTGCAAAATTGAATAAAGATTGCACTAAATCAAAGGATAATAAGGTTTTATCTATAATTTTTTGTTGATTATAAACAAACTAAAATAAAATTAATGCAATACTTCTATTTTATATCTTTTTGAGCAAAATGTCAAGGATTTTTATACAAAATCAAGTGGTTTATAGGTATATTTTAATAATATTTTAGCTAAATTATTATTTTTTTATAAATTAATATATTATATTTTATGTATTTTTGTAATGTGAATTATATAATTTAAAACAAAAACTTCATTGCAAATATGACTAAATTATGTTATCATTTAGAAGTACTATATTTTGTACAAAAAAATATAATTTAAGAGGAGAAAATTATTATGGCATTAAACACCCCCCGATTTGTAAAATAAATGCAAGAAAGGCGGCGAAGAGATTAATATCATTTGTAACAGCATCAAGTATGTTGTTTTCAGGAATAGCAAGTAATATTGATAATAGTAAAATCAGTGCCGCGACTACAGAAACAACAGCGAAAATATATGGTGACGTAACAAATGATGGCAAACTTGATATTTTAGATAGTATTAGTTTGACTAATTATGTATTAAACTCAAATAAGCCTATAAGCAGTAACTTTGATGTAAGTGCAGCAGATTTAGATGGTGATGGAGTTGTAAACACCA
>JAEXNS010000117.1 GCA_023439605.1 Bacillota bacterium
TTTTTAGATATTATAAATGTTGAAAATGCTGAAGATATGTATAATGCTGTTTTAGAAAATTATAAAGAATATGATGTAATTATAAAAGCAGCAGCAGTTTCTGATTATACTCCAGTTTATAAAAATGAAAATAAAATAAAAAAATCAGAAGAAAATTTCATTTTAGAGCTTAAGAAAACTAAAGATATCCTTGCTTTTTTAGGTGAAAACAAGAGAAAAAATCAATTTATATGTGGTTTCTCAATGGAAACTGAAAATTTAATTGAAAATTCTCGAAAAAAACTTATAAACAAAAAAATAAATATGATAGTAGCAAATGATTTGAATATTGAAGGTGCAGGTTTTTCTGTAGATACGAACTTAGTCACAATAATAACTGAAAAAACAGAAACAACTTTACCTTTGATGGACAAAGATGAAGTTGCAAATACAATTCTTTCGTTTATTAGTTCGTTTAACGAACATTAAACATTACAATATAAACAAATTTATTAAATAAATTTGTTTTCTTAATTATTTAAATATTTATATTGACAATATAGTTTATTGTATGTATACTTAATTAGTTAAATTTAAATAATTAAGGGAGATATTTATGGAATTTGAAGCATATTTTTCATTGGCTGTTTTCTTAATTTCACTTATTATCATAATTAGTGAAAAAATAAACCGTACAGTTATAGCTTTGTTAGGTGCTGCTGCTGTTGTTCTAATGCATTTTTTTAAAGAAAAAAACCCATTAGAATATATTGACTTTAATACTATTGGTGTATTAATTGGTATGATGATTATTGTTGGTATATTCAAAAATACAGGTGTTTTTGAATATTTAGCTATTTATTTTGCAAAAAAAGCAAAAGGAGATCCGTGGAAAATCTTATTGAGTTTATCTATTATTACTGCTGTTACATCAGCATTATTAGATAACGTAACTACTGTTTTACTTATCGTACCGATGACATTTGTAATTATTAGAATTTTAGAAGTGGATCCCATTCCATTTTTAATATCAGAGATTTTAGCAGCTAATATAGGAGGAACCTCAACATTAATTGGAGATCCACCAAATATTATGATTGGTAGTAAAGCAGGCCTATCATTCATGGATTTTATTATAAATTTATGCCCAATAACTATTGTTATTTTTATCGTTACTTTTTTTATTTTAAAAATAATATATAAAAAAAAGTTAATCGTAACTGATGACAAAAAAAATAAAATACTTTCATTAAGTGAAAAGAAATGTATAAAAGATACGAAACTTTTAAAAAAATGTCTAATAGTACTTTTGATGGTTATGTTGGGTCTATTATTCCATTCCCAATTACATTATGAGTCATCTATTGTTGCTTTATCAGGTGCTATTTTGTTGATTTTTATAAGCGGATTTGATATAGAAGAAACATTTCACTCAGTAGAATGGCCTACTATATTCTTTTTTGCCGGTTTATTTGTTTTAGTTGGTTCTTTAGAAGAATCAGGGGTAATTAATAAGTTAGCGGAGTTACTAATTGATTTAACAGGGAAAGATCCATTTTTAACAGGGGTAGTTATAATTTGGTTTTCAGCAATAGTTTCAGCATTTTTAGATAATATACCATTTGTTGCAACTTTAATTCCTTTGGTTAAAGTTATGGGGGATAGTGGAGTAGACATAGGGCCTCTATGGTGGGCAATATCTCTTGGAGCTTGCTTGGGCGGAAATGGAACTTTAATAGGTGCTTCTGCAAATGTTGTAGTTGCTGGATTAGCTGAAAAAAATGGAGTTAAACTTAGTTTTTTAAAATATTTAAAAATAGGATTTCCTCTTATGATTGTTTCTATCGTTTTATCAACAATTTATTTAGTTGTTTTTTATTTACTATAAATAAAAGTGAGGTGTCAATATGAATTTTTTATCAGCTGAACAGGATAAACTGGATATGATGCTAACCCAAATGGGAGCACAAGTTAAAACTATAAATGGATTATTATGTTTTGTTCGTTTTAAAATTAAGGATGTAGAATTATTTTATGTTTATAATATAAACGCAAAAAATCAGTATTATCTACAAAAAGTCCTACCTTATCCAGTAGGTGCTGGCGTATTTAATTCTCCTGATGATATAGTTAGTTATATTCAAAATGACATAAATAAATTCATAAATGCAAGTGAGAAAGATTCATTTGAATTATTTTTACATACTAATTCTGTATTGCATTCAACAATTCATAAAATGGAGAATACATTTTTTGAATTTGATTTATCAACAGAACAATTAAATTCTATATTACAAAAGTTAATTAAAATCAATGATGTTTTAGGCTAGTTATTATAAATTAAAGTGGTTTGCATTTTCTGCAAACCACTTTAATTTATGTACAATCTATTTTGTTGTAATAAAAGATTGCAATTTGAGTTCTATCCCTTAAATTTAATTTATCAAGAATATTACTTATATAATTTCTTATAGTACCTTCACTTAAAAAAAGAATATTTGAAATTTCCTTATTTGATAAACCCTTTGCAATTAGAGATATTATTTCTATTTCTTTATCAATAAGATCAAAATCAAGATTAAGGTTTTTGTTTTTTTGTGTTAATAATTTTGGTATTTTTGACATTATCTTTTCTCCAAATACTATTTGACCTGAATAAACAGCTTCAAGAGAAGGTATAATGCATTCGTAACTTTGTTTTAAAATATACCCTTTTGCCCCTATATTTATTGCCTTGATAATATATTCATCATCTTCAAAGGTAGTTAAAAATAATATTTTTGCATTTTTATCATATTTAATTATTTCTTCAGCAGCATATAAACCATCTTTTTCACCCATACGAATATCCATTAATATAATATCAGGATTATTTTTTTTGTAAAGTTCAATTGCCTCTTCTGCGTTAGAACCAATATTGAGTACTTCTATTTGATGTGACATTAATATTGTTTTTATTGACAAAGAAACTAGCTTATCGTCATCTACAATGATTATTTTCATATCATACCTCTTTTTTAAATGAAATAAAAATTTTAAAACCTTTTTCAGTAGAAATTTTAATTATTCCATTAAAGCTTTCTACTCTTTGAGTTATATTTTCTAGCCCCATACCAGAATTATTATAAATATTTTTTGAATTTACTTTACCATTGTCATGAATAATAAACTGGATTATTTTTGGGTGTTCTATTAAAGATACATTAACTTCTGTGGCGTTAGAGTGCTTTATTATATTCGAAAGTGATTCCTTTAAAATTGCAATAAGTGCAATATTAATTTTAGACGGTAAAGAGATATCAAATTCATATTTCAGATTAATTTTACAAAATTTAAAATCATTTATAATTTTTTTAAAAGAAGTATATAAATCAAGTGGTTCATCTCTTAAATTATGTACACTATTTCTTATAGAATCCATACAATCTGATAAAGTTAATTTTAAATCATTTAAATTGTTTTTTATTTCATTTTCCTTTGAAACATAGATAATAGCACCTAACTGTAGTATTGCACTAGATAACATATGTCCAACATTATCATGTATTTCTCTAGCTATTCTTGTCCTTTCTTCAAAAATCGAATTATTTATTTCCGAATCTTGTTTTTGTAAAATAATAGTTAAATTTTGCTTCAATAAATTTGAGTTTTCTGTAAGTTCATCCCTGGTTTCTTTATATTTTAAAAGTAAATTATTGTGATTTATTGTTTTAATCCTCAAAATGTGCAATAAAATAAATATAAAGATAAACAATATTATTGATTTAAAACTAAAAATATTTATATTTGAAATTGTTAATATTATAAAAAATAAATAAGGAATATACTTGTTAATAAATTTGTTGAAAATATAATCATAAAATATTATAGGAAACATAAAAAGAAAATATGGAAACAAAAGAGCTAATATAGAATAAAGAATTAAAAAGACAAGTACAAAATTCTTTTTATAAAAATATTCAATAAAACAACTAAAAGAAATAGGCAAAATAATATATAAAATTAAATTTTGATCAATAGGCGAAAAAACAAATAAACAACAAGAAATCAAGAACAGGATAGACTTATCTAAAAATTTATACATACTAAATAC
>JAEXNS010000171.1 GCA_023439605.1 Bacillota bacterium
GTTTTAGACTATATGATATGTGAGGATAATTCTATTATTTATTCAAATGGAAGTCATGTTTTGAAAATAAATAAAGACGGAAAAGAAAGCCTAGTAGCCAAAACAAAATTAGCATGTAATTTTATTGAAATTTAAATGTTTTTTATATTTTATGAAAAATGAATAAAACTATTGATTATTATTATTTGATTATGGTACAATAATATAAATATTAACGTTATAAAAACAAGTTGAAGAAAAAAATAAAAGGAGTTATATTTGTATGGAAAAAAGAGAAAAAATAAAAATCCCTTTATATACTCCATGTGTAAAAATATCAGCGGAAAAATATGAAGTAAAAGCTAAAGGCAATTATATTGATTATAAAATAAATATAATAATGTTAGAGGAACAAAATTTAAAGTGGGCTGAAAAAGTCGAAAGTATATATGAAGCATTAAATTTTTTGCCAGATGAAGTTACAAAATACTGTACAAAATCAAAAATATTAGCAACTCTTTTAAAAGATGCTACAAAAATAAAAGAAAATTATAGCTTAGAATTAAAACAAAAAGCTGAAGAAATAGAAAATAAAATAAGTAGAAGTTCAGAGCCAATTGTAATTTTACCCAATGATGAAAAAGGCTGGTTTGACGATGGCTTTTGTAAAAAAGCGGAAAAAATCTGCGAAGAAAGAATTTCATGGTGTGAAATGATAATGGATTATGAAGAAGAGTATTACAAAGTACAAGAAAGTATACGCTCTTTAATACAAAACGAGACATCATTTCAACATGCAAAAGAAGTTTATAGAATTGCCAGACTAGATAAAGAGGTTTTTGCTCTAACTAATGATGTCTTGACTTCATATAATTATACTTGGTTATCCAAGATTTCATTGGTGGAAAAAAAGTTCAAGTTATTAACAGATCAAGAAAGAATTAATTCTTTTTCAATTAAATTAATAGAAAAGTTAATTGAAGTTTTTTTAACCTGTGTAACTATAGAAAACAAGATGAGAAAAGACTCAGTTTATGGGTTGAAGGTGTTTAAAGCTCAAAAAAATTGTCAACATAAAAAAATACCATTTTTAAAATCATCTATATATAAACAAATTAAGAAGCCTGCTGTTGAAAGCGTTTTAGATAATATAAATAAACGTCAATGCGAATTTTAACCAGAGTGAAAGTTGCTATTCAGCCATTAAAGCTAAAGTTTACGGTTTTGCAAGGTTTTCGACTCTGCGGAGTCGACCAGGCTTTCCGGTCGTCCTGGACCTTCGGTAAAACATCTCTGCCTTATAAATATGGCTGAATAGTAATAAGTGAAAGGATTTAGATATGCTAATAGATTATGATGATAACAAAAACAAAATGGTAGAGCTTGCTAAATCGTACTATACACATTGCTTAGAAATTGATAAATTATATCATAAATATATTGAAGAGGCAAAGCAGGAGTACAAAGAAAAACAAGAAAAGGTTTATTCTGTGCCAAAAACTCAATTAAGTATTGATTATATCGAGATGAAAAAAGCAGTTGATACTTTGTGTAAATCTCAGGGAAAATATAAAACAGATAAAAAACTACTTTCTAATATATTAAAAAAAGAGAAATCGTATGAATATAAGCCAAGTGAATGTATAGATTTTTTTAAAAAATGTATTGAAAAAGCAAATTTAGCAAGTGAAAGTTTACTTAAATGTAAAGTTGAAGAAGAGGAGGAGCAATTTTATATTATTGCCAAATCTTTTTTGACTATAAAAGATATTTATGAAAATATAGAAGCTTTACTTGATGAAGGTTATAACGCGTCTAAGCTCGTTGAATCGTTAAAAGATGAATTTTTAGAACTTGAAGAAGATTATCATGCTGAAAGAGAAGCGAAGAAAATTCTTCAAAATATGCCCCAGTATGAAGAATGTATAAAAATTAGTGAGGCTTTGATAAAAAAAGCGACTGAGTTCAACGAACAACTACTTTCAATAGATAAGTTAGATGATTCGGCTTTTCCTGAAAAAATACTAATAGGTCAAATGGTTTGTGAATTAGACAAGCAAACTATAAAGTTTTGGACGGAAAAAATAGGAGTTGACTTAGATATGTTAACTATAACAGGGTGTTATTTTCCTATTATAAAAGAGTATTCATCACTTATAATAAATACTGTTGAAAAAGATATAAAGAATAGTGAGTTTGATGATTTTCTTGTATGTGTTTTTTTGCAAATGATAGCTTCGTTCCCAACAAAATATTTGCGAGTATGCGGTTTGCAGGGTGATTTATCTGGAATTGTGTGTTCTTTAGTGTCTGAATTAACGTCTGCTGTTGGTGAAGCAGTTACTTTTGGAGGTGCAAAATCAACAGAATCATCAATAAGTGATGCAGTAGATGAAATAAGCGATTTAATGGAAGAACGCATTAAATTTTATGGTAGAAAATATACAGATATTTTTGATTATAATAACCGTTCTCAAGAAAACGCACATCCTTTTGTACTCTTATTTATAAATGATTATCCAAAGGCTTTTGAAGAACGTTCAGTTAGATTAAAAATTCAAAATTTAATTGAAAGTGGAGGTCGTTGTGGGATTATTACCCTCCTTGTAAATCGAACAGATGCAAATATAGAACGGTTTGGAGAAATTATTCCGCCTTTAGATACTGAAGCTTATGGAGATGTAGTTATAGAGTACACGGGGCATCAAAGTTTCAGTTATCAAAACCATGAGTTTGATGGAATAATATATAGAAATGATTTTTCTGAATTTGATTTTTGGCAAAAACTTGCTATTTCAACTCAGAAAGTCAGTAAGCCTATAATGCTAGATTCTATAATAAATCAAAAGTATGATAGAAACTCTTATTATGATGAGATAAAAATACCTGTAGGGAAAATGGGAAATGAGTTACAATTCTTCAAGTTAGATGTAGAAAGCACTGGTAAAGCAGCGGCGATTATTGCAGGTGGTACAGGTTCTGGTAAAACAACATTTTTGCATACACTTATTTTAAGTGGAGCAATGAACTATTCACCGGAAGAAATTGAATTTTATCTTATTGACTTTAAAGATGGAGTAGAATTTTCAAATTATTTAAAAAAAGAAGATGAAGTAAGTGCATTTATTCCACACGTAAGTTTTATTTCATTAAAAAATAGAGTAGAGGATGCATATGATGTTCTGCACAAAATTCATACTTTAAAAACAAAAAGAAATCTACTGTTTAATTTAGCTGGAGCAACTGATTTTAAAACATATCATTTAAGCAATAAGGTTAAAAATGGTGAGCTGCCGAAATTAAAGCGAACAATAGTAATTATCGATGAGTATCAAAATATGTTGGAACCAACAGGAAGTGGGAACGCTTTTTTGGCTAGTAAATGTTCGTCAATGTTACTTGCCTTGCTAAAAGAAATACGTAATGCTGGAATAAGTATGATTTTAAGTTCTCAGGCTATTTGCGTTGGGCGTGAAGCAAAGGATCAGATTTTCAACAGAGTAATTTTCAATTGTTCAGAAACTACTATAAATAGTGCATTTGAAACTTCACATAGTGCAGAAATGATGAATGCCTTACAACAGGAAAGAGGACTTGCTTATATGTCAGAAGATGGTGGAGTGCATACTTCTCTATTTAAATCTGCATGGGCAGGAAAAACAAATGGCACACATCATCAAGCAACATCAAAGGATATTTGTGAAAAATGGTCATCGATATTATATGAGCCAATGATTATTTCAGGAAACTCAAAAGAATTATATGTTTATTCAGGCAACTCAATGCTGTCAAATGTTAACTATAAAAATTTAATAGAAGAAAAATCTTCTTCATATTTTTCTGTTATTGGACAATCATTTCTTTCAGACGAACCAGTATCAATTGAATTTTCAATTTCTGATTTTTCTAGTTATGTTATAGTCGGAGAACTAAATAAAACAAGAAATATTGAAACATCAATAGCTTTAAGTTTTTTATTGGAACTTAAAAGAAACGGAGAAAATCTAGAAAAAACCATCAATTATTGTGATGTAAATTATACTAGTGAAGGACGAAAGCATAGAAGTCCTCTTGAAAGTATGATTT
>JAEXNS010000182.1 GCA_023439605.1 Bacillota bacterium
GGTATTTAACCCTAACAGGCTATTTCTTGAAAGTTCGTGAAAACTAAGGAACCGCCGTGTACGGAACCGTATGCACGGTGGTGTGAGAGGTCGGGGGAATTATTTAATTTTCCCTCCTACTCGATTTCATAAAAGACAATGTCATTTTTGTGAGATTTTTTTACAGTGTACATCGCTTCGTCTGCATGTTTTATTAAATCTGAAACGCAGTTTGCATCGTCAGGATAAATGGAAACACCAATACTAGCTCCTATATTAAATGTATTGTTATATACGATTTTTTCTTGACAAATAATAGACAGTATCCTATTGCCTATTATTTCTGCATCATTATGATCCAAAATTCCATTAGCAACTACTACAAATTCGTCTCCGCCAACTCTTGCAACTAAATCATTATTTCTTATTGTAATTATAAGTTCTTTTGAAACTATTTTTAAAACTTCATCACCAACATCATGACCATAATTATCATTTATCGGTTTGAAATTATCTAAGTCAATATAATAAAGTGCTATTTTATTACCAACATTTTTTGCGTTTAAAATAGCATCTCTTAAAAATTTTTCGAAATAAAGCCTATTAGCTATTCCGGTTAAAGGATCTCTTTCAGAAGCAATTTTATAAGAATAGCTTTCTAAAGAGATTTTTTCTTGATTTTTTAAAATTCTGCGAATACTATTTGGTACAGTTGAAACAAGTATAGCAGAAAAAATAATATATGCACTTTTATATACTTGTCCTAAGATATCCACAGATACCAGCTGAGAAGCAATTTCTTTGTCTAAATCATTATAAAAGTAAATATATAAAAAGTTAAGAGCAAAAACAGAAAGAAAAGTTGCCCATACTATTAGTTTTTTATCCATACGCAATGCAGCCAAAAAAATAATTACAGGATATAATAAAAGTGTAGCGGTTGTTGCTGATGCAAAAGGTGAAATAAAGTAGGCGTCTAAAAAATTGTATGCAGATAATGTGAAGATATTTAAACTAACAGTTAAATATCTAATCCAAAAAACTACTTTTTTCTTAATAATTACATATGAGATGATAGCGTTATATAATAAGTTACCAAGAGATAAAATTATACCGTATTTTCCTATTTCAATACCTTGTATAAAATATACAATAGAAGCTAGAATTAAAACCATTCCGTATAATATCCAGTGAAGCCACCAATGAGTTATTTCACCACGTAAAGATTCTTCTTGAAAAATCTTTTCAAACTGGTCAATATTTTGTTTCTTCATAGCTTCACCTCTTTTCTAAATACTTGAATTAATCAAGTGAAAAAAATATAATAATTATTGATTACATATTAATTATAACATTATTTTTAGAAAAAATCAATCATAATATACAAAAAATAATGGTGAAAATTTAATGAAAAAAGCATAAAATTGTTAAACAAAATATTGAAGAAATGTATTTGTGGTACTATCAATGTTGTCAACTTAGTAAAAAGCAATTAAAGTTTTAATCGATTTTTTTCAAAAAATTGTAGGTTTCCAAAGGGCAACGCCCTTGGTCGCTTTCCGCAGAAAGCGAAATCCTTATGTTTCAAGAGCTTTTTTGCTTCTTTTTGCGATAGAAAAAGAAGCGGAGTTTGAGGCGGAGCCTCATAAATTGCCTCAGCAATTTGTTTAAGTTGACGACATTGTCTGGTCGACTTCGCAGACTCGAAACTCATACAAAATCTTAAACTCATATCTTTAGTGGCTGAATAGTAAAGAATGGAACATATCTGTTTTTGAACTTAAATTTTTCTTGCAATAAAAAAGGTAACAAGGTATAATGTAAATGTATAATTTATTAGAACTTTTGTTTTGATAA
The DNA here is from genome assembly GCA_023439605.1 of Bacillota bacterium. Lineage (GTDB taxonomy): Bacteria > Bacillota > Clostridia > Oscillospirales > Ruminococcaceae > JAEXNS01. Next base: position 1,837 of record JAEXNS010000182.1, read on the forward strand.
TAAGTTTGGAAGGTGATATAATTGGAACAAATTATAAAAAAAGCAGATACACTTAAAGAAATAAGAAAAAGCTTTCAATCTATAAATTCACAAAACAATATAGATATGAATGATTTTTTTAAAAATATTTATTCAAATGTAGATAAAACTCGTTCGAAATTTACTCCTACAAAAGCTATAATAATGGCTTTAGAAGATCTTCATGATGATTGCTTTAATTCAAATTCAAATGATAAAAATTCATATAAATCATATTTGATGGGACACAAAGGTTGTGGAAAGACAACAGAGTTACAAAAAATAAAAAAGGCAATAGAAGATAAATACTATATATTTTATGATAATAAGCTGGATAATTATTATACAAGTATTACTGATTATACAGATTTTATTTATTATTTGGCAACAACTGTAGTAGAGCGTATAAAAAATGATGAAACTCTAAAAAAGCATACGCAAGAAGATATTTACTCTTTGTTTGAAACAATTAAAAATAAGATATTTGGTCAAGAAATATATGAACAGATATTTGAAAAGGAAATGAGTGTTTCAGCAGAAGCAGGGATATATACAGATACGATATTTTCAAAATTGGCAGGGGTATTTTTGAAAATATCTGCTAAAGCAAATTTAGCGGAAGAAACGAAAAAAACATTGACTATGAGTATTCAAAATACTATTTCTGATTTTCATGAAGCTTTGTGTGAACTGGTTTCTAAAGTTGGAGAAGTGGTTTATAATGAAAAACAACAATTGTTACTACTTATTATAGATGGTTTGGATAAAATACAGGATGCAAAGGTTCAAAAAGATATTTTTGTTGAAAATTGTGTAAATATATATGATATTCCTTGTAATATAATATTTACTTTTCCTATATCTTTGAATTATACATATTCATTTGCTCAGGTTATTTCTGGATTTGAACATCATAGATTGAGTATGATAAAACTTCATGAAAAGGAGTATGACAAACCTTTTGAAGCTGGTATAAAAGCTATGGAAGAACTTATTTCAAAGAGAATGGATTTGTCATTATTTGAAGATGAGAAAATTTATAAATTTGCTATTTGGAAATCCGGAGGATTAATTAGAGATTTATTCCATATGATTACGGATGCAGCTTCAAACGCAAGATTAAGAGATGGACAAAAAATTGAAAAGGAAGATATGATAGAGAGTTATAACAAGTTAAAATCGGATTATATTCGTTCATATTTTAAAATTTTTGATGAGATAATTGAAGTTGTATATAATGATGAACAAAAAAATAAAAGTTTAATCAATGATGAAAATGATGATAAAATTATGAATATGTTTTCAAGAGGTATTTTAATTGAATACAATGGTGAAGGATGGCATGATATTCATCCTGCAATTCGTGATTATATATTTTCTAGACCTGAAAATATAAATAAAAGAAAAGATGAAGCAGAATATGATAAACTTTAGAGAGTTAAAGGAATATAAAAAACTTATACAGTGGACAGAAGAAACAAGTGATTATTCATTGGCTTGTGTGGAAGTAAATATAAGGTCGCAAGAACAATTTATAAATACTTTGATAAATGAAAATTTTAAATGTGCGGTTTTAGATTTTAAAAATGAAAATGAATATGATTTTTCAGCGGCTTTAAACGCTTTTAAAGAAAATTATGGCGAAGACGTTATTCCTATCATTGTAAATCTTCAAAATAAAATTAGTATTTTAGATGAAGAAGATTTAAAGTCGCTGGCTTTTAAAATTAATATGTCTAGAGAAGTTATGATAAATTATTGTAAACCAATTATAATCATTGTTCAGTCTGAGATAATGGATGCTATTTTAAAATATGCACATGATTTTTCTAGTACCATAGATTTTAGAGCGGATTTTTCTGATATGATTGATAAAGAAAACTTTGCTTTTAATGATATGCATAGAAGTTTACTAGACAGCATATATATAAGTAATTATCCAGTCAAAAGTAAATGGGAAGTATATTATGGAATAGTAAATAGTAATTACTATTCTGTTGATAAAAGGATAAAAGCTTCCGAAAATTTAATAAGAACTATGATTATATATATGATGATTGATGAATGGACAGAAGTTGAAAAAAAAGTTTTAGATTTTATAAGTTCAATTGAAGATAAGGATAGTTATTTAGATATAATTTTAAATATTGATTTTTACAGAATGCTTTTTTACTCTAATATAGGAAAAAAAGAGAAGTCAAAAGAAATAGCTGAAAACTTTAAGAGAAAATATGATAATGAAAAACTAAATGAAAAAAATATAGTAAATATAAGTATTTATTTGTCCGAGTATTATTTTAAAAATTCAGAATATGAAAACGCTTTGATATATATTGAAAACGCTTTAGAATTTTTCAAAGGTGAATATATAAGAGAATTAGCTATACTATACTCTTTAAAAGGTAATGTATATATAGCTAGAGGAGAGTTCAAAAGTGCACTTGAAAACTTTGAAGAGGCTTTAAAGTTAATTGAAGATAAAAATTATGGTGACACAAATGAAAAAGCATATGTATACGATTGTATGGCAAATATATATGTTTTAATAGAAGAATACAAAAAGGCTTTTGATTATACTCAAAAATCTTTTAGGATAAGAAAACAAATTTTTGGAGAGAACCATTTGCAGGTTTCAAGGAATTACAATGATATTGCAATTATATATTATAAATTAGGTGAATACAAAAAATCTTTAGAGTATGATGAAAAATCTTTGGAAATAAGAAGAAAAATACTAGGAGAAAAACATCCTGATACGGCAGTTAGTTATAATAATATAGCAAGTATATATAGAAGACTAGGCGAATACAAAAAATCTTTAGAGTATAATGAAAAATCTTTAAAAATAAGTGAAGAAATATTTGGGATAAAACACTCTAGCACAGCTTGTAGTTATAATAATATAGGTGTGGTATATTTGGATTTGGGGGAATATGAAAAATCATTAGAGTATAATGAAAAAACATTAGAAATAAATAAGGAATTACTTGGAGAAAAGCACCCAAATACAGCAACTAGTTATAATAATATAGCTGAAGTTTACGGGAAATTAAGGGAATACAAAAAATCATTAGAGTATATTGAAAAAGCTTTGGAAATAGATAAGGAAGTGCTTGGAGAAAAGCACCCTAATACCTCAACTTGTTATAATAATATAGCTGCAATATACGTTGAATTAAGAGAATACAAAAAATCTTTATATTATTATAAAAAATCCTTAGAAATAAGCAATGAAGTGCTTGGAGAAAAGCACCCAGATACAGCAACTAGGTATAATAATATAGCTGAAGCATACCGCAAATTAGGGGAATATGAGAAATCGATAGAGTATAATGAAAAAGCTTTAGAAATAAGAAAAGGCGTACTAGGAGAAAAACATCCAGATGTAGCACAAAGTTATAATAATATAGGAGGTGCTTATCGAAACTTAAGAGAGTATAAAAAATCCCAAGAATATTTTAAAAAATCTTTAAAAATAAGATTAGAAGTACTAGGAGAAAAACATCCTGATACAGCTAAAGTTTACTTTAATATCTCGTTAAATTATAGAGATGAGAATAACTATAAAGAATATTTAGAAAATATCACAATGGCATATTTGATATACATAAAAATTTTTGGTGTTTCTCATGAGAAGACTAAAGAGAGTTTAAAAGCGTTAAAAGAAGCCCTTATATTAAACAAGAAAAATATTCCTTGTGAAAAATGGCTAAAAATTTTTAGAGATAAAAACAAAATCTAACCTATTTTTTCACAAAAACACCAAAATTAAATTTATACTTGCAATACCAAAAACAATGAGGTATAATATAAATGTTACAAAACAAATTGTAGCATTTATTTTTATTTATAAAAAAGATTTATTAAAGGAAGGCAGATAACTATGAATCCAAATACATTTCCCTTGTCATTGACAACACATATCGTTTTTTGCATTATATCGGCAATCTTTTTTGCAATACAATATTACAGACAAGGATATAAATATCAGATTTTAAGCATATTTGCAATAGGTGCAACAATGCTTTTATATTTAAGTCAAAATAAAATGTTTTTCTATTCAATTGGAATAGCAGAGTTAATAATGGTAATTTTAATTTTCGTTATAATGTCAATTGAAAAAAAATCATTAAAAAAATAGTTAAAAATGAAATATATATTGTGGGGTATTTATGAAGATTTGCATTCTTGATTGGCATACTATTACTGCAAATGATGACATATCATATGATGTTTTTGAAAAAATTGGAGAAGTTAGAGTTTATACTTTAACTAATAAATCATGTGAAAATGATGTAATAACTGCTATTGGAGATTCTGAAATAGTACTTACAAACAAAGTTGTTATAAATTCTCTTGTTATGGACAAGTGTAAAAATATAAAATATATAGGTGTATTTGCTACCGGTTATAATAATATAGACGTTGATTATGCCAGAATAAAAAATATTTTAGTATGTAACGCCGGTTCTTATTCAACTGGAGCAGTTGCACAACATACTTTTGCCTTTATATTAAATTTTTATAATAAAGTATGTCTGTATAATGAAGAGGTCAAGAATAATAAATGGATAAATTCAAATACATTTGCATATTTTCCACATCCAATAAATGAATTATCAGGTAAAACAATTGCTGTTATCGGTTATGGAAGTATCGGAAAAAAGGTAGCGGAGATTGCAAGTGTTTTTGGTATGGAAATTATAATAAATACAAGAACACGACCCGAAAATTGTCCTTATAAAATAGTTGAATTAAAAGAAGCATTTGAACAGGCTGACATATTAACAATACATTGTCCGCTTACTGAACAAAATCAAGGACTTATATGCAATAAAAATCTATCATATATGAAAAATAGTGCCTACATAATAAACACTTCTAGAGGTGCTATTGTAAATGAAGAAGACCTTTATGCTTTTTTAAAGGAAAATAAAATAGCTGGTGCTGCTTTAGATGTTTTAGTTGAAGAACCCATGTCTAAATACTGCAAATTAAAGGAACTTGATAATTGTACTATAACCCCGCATGTAGCATGGGCAGCTGTTGAAGCAAGAAATAGATTGGTTAATATAGTCGCAGAAAATATAAAATCATATTTAGCGGGTGCTCCGAAAAATAAAGTTAATTGATACTAATAATATTCTAAAATACTTGATTGGATGTTAATGTTCAACTATATGTATAAGGCGGAGATATTTTGCCGAAGGTCCAGGGCGACCGGAAAGCCCAGTCGACTCCGCAGAGTCGAAACCCTTGCAATACTAAGATCCATAAGAAATAAAGTGTTTTAGAGTCTAAATAGTATGAGGTTTGTTCAGAAAATAGTATGAATATTTTGAAAAATAGGGAGAATATATATGGCGAATATTTCGGATAAGAAAAAAATAGTTATAAAACTTGGAACATCCACACTTACACATAATACAGGTAAGCTTAATATAAGAAGAATGACAAATTTGGTAAGAGTTATTTCTGATTTGCAAAATTCAGGCAAAGAAATAATTATTGTTTCATCTGGTGCAGTAGGCTTAGGTGTTGGGAAGCTAGGATTAAAAGAAAGACCTACAGATACACCTTCAAAGCAGGCAGCGGCAGCTGTTGGGCAATGTGAACTTATGTATATTTATGATGATTTATTTAGTAATTATAGTATTACAGTAGCACAAATTTTGCTAACAAAGACCATTATAGAAACAGAAAAAAAGAAGAATGTAGAAAATACATTTGAAAAGCTTTTATCAATGGGCGTGATTCCTATTGTAAATGAAAATGATACAGTTGCTATTGATGAGTTAGAACTGGAAATAGGCGAAAATGACTCCTTATCAGCCATAGTTGCACAACTTGCAAAAGCCGAATTATTGATTATTCTATCTGATATAGATGGCTTGTATGATATAGACCCAAGAAAGTCTAATAGTGCAACACTTATTCCAGTAGTAACTGAAATAAGTGAATACATAGAAAATATTGCAGGTGGTGCTGGAAGTAGTTTAGGAACTGGCGGAATGACAACTAAAATAAATGCAGCAAAAATAGCTACAAACTCAGGAATAGATATGATAATCATGAACGGTGATGACCCTGAAAAGTTATATGATTTATTTGAAAATAAACAAATAGGAACATATTTTATTGCAAAAAAAACAACTGAAAGTCAAAATATTTAGGAGGTTTTTTTATGACACATGTAGAGCAACTGGGGTTTAATGCTTCAAAGTCGAAAAAAGCAATTGCCATCGCATCTACTTTAGAAAAAAATAATGCTTTAAAATTTATAGCAGATGCTTTAGTAAATAATATAGATCACATAGTTGAAAAAAATAAATTGGACTTAAAAAATGCTGTAGAAAATAATATGTCTGCGGCTATGCAGGATAGACTTATGTTAAATGAATCTAGAATTCGTGCTATTTCAGACAGTGTTTTGAAGCTTATAGATTTAGAGGATGTTATAGGTAGAGTGGATTATGGTTTCACAAGACCAAATGGTTTGAAAATACAAAAAACTAGAGTGCCATTAGGCGTTATTGGAATTATATTTGAGTCACGCCCAAATGTTACAGTAGATGCGGCAACATTATGTTTAAAAGCTGGAAATGCTGTAATTTTAAGAGGTGGAAAAGAGGCTTTTAACTCAAACAAATGTTTGACAGAAGTAATGAGAAAAGCTGTTAAGAAAAGTGGCTTAGATGAAAATATAATTCAGTTAATAGAGGATACTAGTAGAGAGTCCGCAAATGAACTTATGAAGCTAAACAAATACCTAGATGTTTTAATTCCAAGAGGTGGTGCAGGGCTTATAAATGCTGTTTTGCAAAATTCGACAGTGCCTGTAATAGAAACTGGTGTAGGAAATTGTCATGTTTATATTGATGAGACAGCAGACATAAACATGGCTGTTGAAATAGCTAATAACTCAAAAACACATCGTCCTTCTGTATGTAATGCAGCAGAAAGTTTGTTGGTTCATAAAAACATTGCCACTAAGGTTTTACCTTTAATAAAAGAAAAAATGGATGCACATAAAGTAGAGTTTTATGGCTGTAAAATAGCTAAAGATATTTTAGGTGAAACTATTAAAGAAGCAACTGAAAAAGAATATGCAGAAGAGTTTTTAGATTATAAAATATCAGTTAAAGTTGTTGAAAACATTGAAGAGGCAATTGAACATATAGAAAAGTATGGTACAAAACATTCTGAATGTATAGTTACTGAAAGCTTGAGGAATGCTGAAAAGTTCCAAAAAGAAATTGATGCGGCAGCAGTTTACGTAAATGCTTCTACAAGATTTACAGATGGTGGAGAATTTGGTTTGGGTGCAGAAATAGGAATATCCACACAAAAACTTCATGCAAGAGGACCAATGGGCTTATTTGAACTTACTTCTGTTAAATATTTAGTAAATGGTAGTGGACAAATAAGATAAATAAATTTTATATAAGAAAGGCATGATGTGCAAAAATGGATAGTAACGGTATAGAAGATATTCTAAATGAAAAAGATGAATTAGATGATATTCTTGCTTATGTGGACAAAAAGAAAAACGAACCGATTCATTATGAAAAGCCAAATTTAAAATCTGCCAAAAGTAGATTAATAGCATCAAAAAATATCAACTCAAATAATGAATTAGTTTATCAGACTGAAAAAGAAAAAATATCTTCAAATAAAAATAACATTGATTTTACAAAATATAGCTATCATCATACTGACTTTTATCCTCAATTTAACTACAATCATGACAAAAAACTTATATATAGTAATACAATAAAAAAATTAGAAAAAGAAGAATTAAGTCAATTTATTTTAGAACAAAAAAAATTAGTAAATGAAAAAAATGATGAAAAGACAGAACAAAATCCTAAAAAAGTAAAAGTTGAAAAAAAAGATACTAGTAAAAAAAATACAAAATCAAGTAAAGAAAAGGTAAAAGTAAATAAGGAAAATATAAAATTAGAACTAACAAAAGAACAGGTAAAAAAAGAAAAGCCTCATGCAGAACATGAACATTCAAAATGGTATTTTATCGTAGGGGTATTCGTTACTTTGATGTTGGTAATAGGTTGTATTTCATTTGTTATCTTAATGATAAAGTTTAGAAGTTCAATTCCTAAGAAAGAAGAAATACTTAAAAATGAACTTATGAAAGTGATATATATAACATCTATCGCTGATGTGGAACCATATGAAAATTTAGATACTATTTTAGTTCAAGATATATTAAAAACATCTTTGTTTGATATTATACTAAATAATTCAAATGTAAATCAATATAAGGTGGAAAATGAGTATATAATACCTGTTTCTGAAGTGGAAAATTCAGCAAAAAAATATTTTGGTAATAAAATATTGATACAGCATGGTACGGTTGAATTGGGAGAAAATATAAAATTCAAATATGATTCTAAAAACAACAGTTATATTATCCCATACGAATTTAATCATATACATGATGAACCTTTGATAAAGAATATTGTGGAAAATGATAACAAGTATACGATTTCTGTTGAGTATTATAAACCAACACCTTTTAGTCAAAGTAAAAACGTCGAATACAAACCAAAAATTGAAAAAAAATACACCTACAAAGTAGTTAAACAAGATGAAAAATGGATCATTAATTCAATAATAGAATAAATTAAAACCCTAATACATTTATTGTATTAGGGTTTAGCAATCTAAATATAAAATATTGGGTTATAAATTGGTGAAAAGATATAAAAATATGTTTTGATAAAAATGAATAATTATATAAAAATACAAAGTAAATTAAGAGTATTGACTTTGTTGCAATACTGTAGTATAATTATATAATGTATCATAATGGATATTTTTATATCTATTTTCTTTATAGTATACCATATTTAAATTTAAATAGCAATAGTTTTTTTATAAATTCAAATTTTATTGATTTGAATTTAATATGTTTTTACTAATTTTTCTATTAAATACATCAAACACAATGCCTGTTAAGGTAAACAACAAGAAGGAGGACCAAGCACCTATGGTGAATGTCAAGCCTAAGCAACTTGGAAAGAATGTCAGAATGAGTTTTGGTAAAATTACTGAAGCTCTAGAAATGCCTAATCTTATCGAAGTGCAGAAAAATTCTTACAAATGGTTTAAGGAGGAGGGGTTAAAGGAAGTTTTCCGTGATGTAGCAGCAATTACTGACTATAACGGAAATTTAGTTTTGAATTTTATAGACTATAAAATTGAGGACACTCCTAAATATTCGATTTCTGAATGTAAAGAGCGTGATGTTACTTATGCAGCACCACTGAGAGTAGTTGCAACTTTATGGAACAAAGAAACTGGTGATGTAAAAGAAAGTGAAATTTTTATGGGTGATTTCCCGCTTATGACAGATAGCGGAACGTTCGTAATAAATGGAGCTGAACGTGTAATAGTATCACAGCTTGTAAGATCTCCTGGTGTTTATTACGCATTTGAAAAAGATAAAACAGGTAAAGATTTATTTAAAGCAACTGTAATACCAAACAGAGGTGCATGGCTAGAGTATGAGATGGATTCTAATGATGTTGTTTATGTTAGAATAGACAAAAACAGAAAAATACCACTCACAACTTTTATAAGAGCACTTGGTGTTGGAACTGATGAGGAAATTGAAGATGTGTTTGGTGTAGACGAAAGACTCACACAAACAATGCTACAAAAAGATGGAACAAAAAATAATTCAGATGCATTAATTGATGTATATAAAAAATTAAGACCAGGTGAGCCTCCTACAGTGGAGAGTGCACTTTCACATATAAACAATTTATTTTTTGATGCAAAAAGATATGATTTATGTCGATTTGGAAGATATAAGTACAACAAAAAACTAGGTATAGCATCTAGATTATCAGGACATATATTATCTAGACCTATTATAAATGAGTACACTGGAGAATTTATAGCAG
>JAEXNS010000197.1 GCA_023439605.1 Bacillota bacterium
CTATTTTGAAGCATATTACAAGCTTCTCCGCTCCACCCATAGGAACCAAAAACAAAACAAGATTTACACCTCAAAGAAACTGCATCTATTGATGAAATTAAATCCCAAACTGGTTTAAGTGCATCTTTGTTAATAGTTGGTGAACCTAACATTATAGAAGATGCTTTTTCCATAGCTTCCATTAAGACATGTGTTTCAGTTTCAATAATGTTATATGATTTTGTTGGAACACCAGCCAAATTCAATTCTTTTTCAAATTTTTCAGCCATCATTTTTGTATAGCCATAAGCAGAAACATAAAAAATAGCAATATTTTTTTCAACTGGCTCCATTGTAGACCATTTTCTATACAATTCCATCGCTTGTTTAATAGTTTTTCTTAAAACAGGTCCATGACTACAACAAACTATTTCAAAATCTAATTTTTCAAGTCTATCTAATCCATCTAAAACGAATTTTTTAAAAGGACTGAAAATGGCTGTATAATAACCTAAAAATGCTTCTTGATATTTTTGTGGGTATGTAACCTTATCATCAAAAATTAAAGTTTCTGCATAATGTGAACCTAAAAAATCACATGTAAATACAGTTTTTTCTTTTGGTAAATATGTAAACATAGAATCAGGCCAGTGTAAATTTGGAGATGTAATAAATTCAAACACTAAATCTTGTCCTATATCAAGTTTGTCACCTGTTTTAACTATCATGGAATTAAATTCAATATTCGTTATGTTTTTGATATTCTTAATTCCAGCAGCAGTTGCAACAACAGTTATATTAGGGTTTATTTCTAAAATTTTTTTTATACTTCCTGCATGATCTGGTTCAGTGTGGTTCATAATTATATAATCTACAGACTCAATAGGAGTAACTTCCAATATATTTTCCAAATAAGCTTCTGAAAATGTGTCATGTGCTGTTTCAACTAGTGCAACTTTATCTCCTTTTACCAAAAAAGAATTATATGTTGTTCCATATTTAGTTTCCATAATTATATCAAATATTCTTAAATTAGGATTTACAACTCCAATAAAATAAATATTATCTGTTATCTTTTTCATATTTCCTCTTTCCTATGAAAATAATTCTTAATTTTCATATAATATATAAAATAATCTTATAAAAATATTATATACTATACTTGTATAGTTTGCAAGCTTATTATATAAAATTTGTGTATAGTACTTAAAAAATTATATTTCTAAAGAAGGATAAACCTTTTCTTTAAATATTTTAACTAGGGTATAATCAAAATGCTTGTCGGAATTTTCCTCTAACTCAATTAATGCTTCTTCTCTTGTCTTTTTTACCTTGTAGTTTCGCTCAGAAACCATTGCTTCATAAGCATCTGCCAAAGTAATTATTCTTGAAATAAGAGGGATGTCTTGCCCCTTTAATCCCCTTGGATATCCTGTTCCATCCCAACGTTCATGATGACATAAAACATATTCAGCCAGCGAAGAATATTCGTCTACTGATTTCAAAATTTGATAACCTATTTCTGTATGTTTTTTAATATCATTATATTCAGTTTCTGTTAAAATTCCTATCTTATTTAGTATTCGTTGGTCAACTGAAATTTTCCCAATATCATGCAAAAGTCCTGCAATTTCAATTTCCTTTATACTTTCATAATCAAGATTCATTGCTTCACCTATTTTTTTAGCTATTAAACTTACCTTTTCAGAATGAATTTTTTCTCTTTCATTTTTTTCATTTAAAGTATTTAAAATCACCATTATTGTTTGATTTCTCATACTTTGAGTTTCTGTTAATTTCTTTCTATACATATATTCTTCAGCTTTTATAAACACATCACTCATAATTTGATCAGGAGTATACTTTGTTGCCCACCCTATAGACACTGAGATAATAATGTTTTCAAGTTTTTCATTTGAAATAGCATTATAAATTCTTTCAACTATTTTATGGGTTTCTTTTTCACCTGTTTTAGGAAATAAAATAACAAATTCATCTCCACCAATTCTTGCAATAATATCATCTGAACGGCATTCATTTTTTATAATATTTGATACTTTTTTTAAAAGTTCATCTCCCATCATATGACCAAAAGCATCATTTGTAAGTTTCAAACCATTTACATCTACCATAGCTATTGTAAATGGTAGATTTCTTTCTGTATCTAATCTTTTTAATTCTTCTTCAAAAAAACGCCTATTATATAACCCAGTAAGTTGGTCATGATAACTTAAATAAAGAATTTTTTCCTGTTCAAGTTTCTTTTCAGTATAATCTCTAAAAACAAAAACCAATCCATTATTTTTGTTTTTATGGTCTTTTATTGGCGAAGCAATAAAATCTATAGGTATTTTTTTGCCATTTTTCTGTTTTAAAAAAGTATCATTATCAGATATAATGGTATTGTTAAATGAAAAAACACCGTTTAATATTTCTTCTATTTTAACATTTTTATATTCATTATAAACGTTTAAGATTTCATAAATAGACTTGTTATGTACATCATTCTTTTTCCAACCAGTTAACATTTCTGCTACAGAATTCATTATGTCTATCTTACCTTTTTTATCACTAGATATAACACCCTCCCCTAATGATTGAATAGTGGTCTCTAATAAATTTCTTTCAGATTTTAGCTTTGAACTTGACTTAATTTGATCAGTAATATCTATAAATATTGTTGCAAATTGATCTTTTTGAGGACTATAAACACTTACAGAAAAATATTTATCTACCTCAATAGAATATTCTATAAAACTTGTGTGCCCACCATTAACGGCAATCTCACCATATTTTTCAATCCAATAATCTTCTGTTTTAGGCAAAATATCCTTAACCCTTTTACCGATAATATCCTCTTTTTTTAAATTCATAATTTGTTCAAACTTCTTATTTATATCTAAAAAAGCATAGTCCACAGGCTTTCCTTTTTCATTGCAAATAATTTCATGTAAAGCAAACCCTTCCTGCATATTATCAAAAAGACTTTGCAAGTTTTTATTATTTGACTCCATTTTTTTCTTAGACTTAATCAAATAAAAATATAGAACAAACAATATAACTATAAAAGAAGCTAAAAGTGAAAACAACAGCATTCTGTTAAAACTTAGTCTTTTTTCTAATGCCATTTTTTCAGCTATATCATAGATAGCATAATAAATTAAACTCTCACCTTTTGGATTAACCACTGGATAAGTATAAACCTGTACTTGTTTTACATCTCCATTTTTTAATTTATGATTAAAAATAAAATTATTGCAATTTTTACATTCTACTTTAGGTGTCGTACTCAAAACGTTTTTACTTGAATTGACTTCTAAATCATTTATATTTTTATTCATCAATTCATTTTTTTCAAAGCCATAAAATTCGATTGCCTTTTCATTTGCGTAAATTATATTTCCAGTTTTTAATTCCAAAGCAATCACAGGAGTATTCCAATTTTCAAATGATTCTTTGTTATTTTTAACATCTACTTCCCTTTTATTTGACAAGGCAAAAGTACTTGATTTATTAATTAAAAAGAAAAAAAATATCATCAATAAAAATACAAATAACTTTTTCACAAAATTCACCTTTCTTATATTATTTTTGTATTATTTGTAGAATAAATCTATAAAATGTAAAATACATCAATAGTAATTATATCTAAATTTTTATATTCATTATACAATATTTTTTAGAATTTGTCAAAATAAATTTTCCAAATAATATTATAGTAACAATTCAAATTAATAATACCATATATTTTATTTTAAATAAAAATCATATATGATATTATATTAATTTACCAATAAATTTTATATTTAGTACATATTTATTGACAATTTAAATATAAAGTTGTATAATATCATTAAAATAATTTGTATTTATTTAAAAATAAATTACAATAAAATAAGGATGGTGTATATGAAAAAAAGAAAAGTCTTATCAATATTATTAGCTTTATTTTCTATATCTGCTGTTAATAATTTCACTTCATTTTCCGATGCTACAAATGAAATTTTAATTGGAGATTTAAATGCTGATAATATACTAACATTTTCAGATGTAATTATTATGAAACAAAATTTATTAGGCACAATAAAATTAAATAGTGAACAGTTTATTAATAGCGACATTAATAAAGATAAAAACTCAGATACTTTAGATGCAATTATTCTAAACAATGAATTACTAAATGCACCTAAAAATTTAATTACAGCTCCTTTTTTTTCTGTTAAAAGTGGCTTTTATGATGAAGCTTTTGATTTGGAATTAAACGCCAACGATACCGATGTTAAAATTTTCTATACTCTAGACGGAAGTACACCTAACAACACATCTTATGAATACAAAGAAAAGATAAATATAAAAGATCCTTCTAGTGAAGAAAATGTATATGCTTCAATAAAAGGAACAAGTCCATATGATATTAATGTTGAACATAAGGTTACTAAATGTAATGTTATACGAGCTGTTGCAATAGACAAATACGGTAATAAAAGCAACATTATAAATTCTACTTATTTTATTGGCTCTGAAATAAAAAATAAATATAAAAATACTGCCGTTATATCTTTAATAACAGATCCAGAAAACCTATTTGATTATGAAACTGGAATTTATGTTCAAGGTAAAGTATTTGATGAATGGGTTAAAAATGGTGGTAATCCAAATGCAGAAGAAAAATGGGAATTCCCGGGCAACTATTCTCAAAAAGGAGATGAATGGGAGAAGCCTGTTCATATAGAATTTTTTGAAAACAACAAAACCCTTGGTTTTAATCAAAATATGGGATTAAGAATAAGCGGAAATGCTACTCGCACTTCTATGCAAAAAAGCTTTAAACTTTATTCAAGAGAAGAATTTGGAGCTAAAGAAATAAAATACGATCTTATACCAGGAAACATGAAGGAAGGAGATAAAACCCAACCTTTAAAAGAATATAAAAGATTTCTTCTTCGCAATGGTGGAAATGATGGCGAATATACAAAAATGAGAGACTCCTTTATCCAAAACATTACAAACGATAGAGCATTTGCCACACAGGCATATCGACCAACAGTTGTATTTTTAGACGGTGAATATTGGGGTGTATACAATATAAGAGAAGAATTTAATGATGATTATGTAAAAAATAATTACGGTATCCCTAAAGATGATGTAATTATGATGCAAATGTCCGAATTAGAAGAAGGTATTCCTGGAGATGAATCTCTTTATTTTGATATGTTGTATTGGGTAAGAAATAATGATATTTCTAAAACAGAAAATTATAATAAGCTTTGTAATATGATAGACATAGATAGTTTTATTGATTTTTACTGTTCAGAAATTTATGTAGGAAATGAAGATTGGATGAATAATGCAAACAATTTTCGATTATGGCGTTCACGTAGCATCACCAACAAGCCGTATCAAGATGGAAAATGGAGATGGATGATGTTTGACACAGATATGTCCATGGGACTTTACAAAAAAGGTATTCATACACACGATACATTAAAACCTGCACTTGAACCAACCTCTTGGGGTGCAGATGATCATATAGTTTTGCTTACAAATTTAATTAAAAATGAAGAATTCAAAAGAAAATTTGTAACTACTTTCATGGATTTAGCAAATGAAAATTTTAAATATGAAAATGCTTACAAAAAATTATCTAGTATGGCATCTTTATACAGACCTTTAATGCAAGAACAATATCAAAGATTTGGTCCTGACTGGGTAAAAACTTGGTATGGCCCAACTGAAGTTGATTTTTTTGACCAAGAAGTCGAATATATAAGGTTATTTTTACAAAATAGAGGGGCATTTGTTCCTTCAATGATGACAAAGCACTTAAATTTAAGCGGTAAAACAGCAAAAGTGGAATTAAAAAAGAATGATATAAATGGTGGAGATATATTAATTAATACAATAAAACCTATTTTTAGTTCAGATAAGTGGATTGGAAATTATTTTATCGACTATCCTGTAAAAGTAACTGCTACACCTAAATCAGGCTATACATTTATAGGATGGCAAGGTGCAAGTGAAAGTACAGACACAACTATAGAAATTGAGTTTTCAAAAGATATATCATTGACTGCTGTATTTGAAAAAATTATTAATTAAAACAAAAAGAATATTAATAAAGGGATTGAACTCTGTATGTAAAACAGTTCAGTCCCTTTTATTTCAAGAATTAATCTATAATGAGTAAATATAAATAAAAAACTCATGTAAAAAAATATTTTTTTTACATTTTAAGACTAGTAAAAAATATATAAATGTGTTACAATAAAATCATTATTATAACGATTAGAGGTAATATAATGATTGATTGTCATACACATACACATAACTCACCTGATGCAAAAGACACAGTACAAGAAAACTGCGAACAAGCTATTAAGTTAAATTTACAAGCTTTAGCTATAACTGAACATTGTGAAGTGAATAAATATTATAATATAGAATATTATAACGCTGAGCCTAATGAATACGATACTTATGATTTTAATATTGATTTTGAAAAATCTATGATCGAAAATACTGATCTAAAAGATAATTATAAAAATAGATTGAACTTGATAAGTGGAATAGAACTTGGACAAGCTACTTTTGATTTTAAACTTTCAGAAGAAATAATTTCAGATGAACGACTTGATTTTGTAATTTGTTCTATTCATCAATTACCATCAAAAGATGATTTTGCTTTTATTGATTATTCAAAATATTCTATAACCGAACTTATGCAAGGATATTTTGATGAAATATACAAGCTATGTAGATGGGGCAAATTTGATATTTTAGGTCATTTAACATATAC
>JAEXNS010000210.1 GCA_023439605.1 Bacillota bacterium
CATAAAAATAGACGACCACACAATATTATAAATTCGCTATACCTAGACCCACATGATTTAGAAAAAACAGTAATCGAAAGATTTAAGAGATATGATGAAATAATAAAAAATCATACTGAAGCAGAAAGTTATTTAACTGAAGATGCAGATATACTTTTAGTTGCATATGGTGCAACTTCAAGAATTTCAAAAGCTGCTGTTGATATGGCTAGATCTAAAGGAATTAAAACTGGACTTTTGCGTCCTAAAACATTATGGCCATTTCCTAAAAACGAATTAATTGATGCTGCTAAAAACACAAGAAAAATATTATGTGTTGAAATGAGTATGGGACAAATGATAGACGATGTAAAACTAGCAGTTAATTGTTCCATTCCAGTTGAGTTTTTTGGTCGAACAGGAGGCATTATTCCTACACCTTCTGAAATTTTAAATGTAATAGAGAATATGGGAGGTATGTAGATATGTCCGTTGTTTTTAAAAAACCTCACGCATTAACCGATACCCCAACACATTATTGTCCTGGTTGTACTCATGGAATAATACACCGTTTAGTGGCAGAAGTAATTGACGAAATGGATATTGAAGGAGATACCATAGGTGTTTGCCCTGTAGGTTGCTCTGTTATGGCATACGATTATTTTAGTTGTGATATGATAGAGGCACCTCATGGTAGAGCCCCTGCAATAGCTACAGGAGTTAAAAGAGCCCATCCTGATAAGTATGTTTTTACTTATCAAGGTGATGGCGATTTGGCTGCGATAGGAACTGCTGAAACAGTTCACTGTGCTACAAGAGGAGAAAATGTCGTGGTCATATTTGTTAATAATACCACCTATGGAATGACTGGTGGTCAAATGGCTCCAACCACTCTACCAGGTCAAGTAACTCAAACAACCCCAACTGGAAGAAACACTTCTTTTGCTGGATATCCCATTAGAGTTTGTGAAATGCTATCTACTTTAGACGGTGTTGCATTAGCTCAAAGAGTTTCTGTGGACAGTATAAAAAATATAAAAGATGCAAAAAAAGCAGTTAGAAAAGCTTTTGAAAATCAAAAATATAAACGGGGTTTTTCTATAGTAGAATTTCTTTCTACATGTCCAACTAACTGGGGATTAGACCCAATTCAATCTCTTGAAAGAATCAGAACCGAATGTATTCCATATTATCCATTGGGTGTTTATAAAGATATATCAACTGAGGAGGTCCTTGAAAATGATTAATGAAATTCTTTTAGCTGGCTTTGGAGGCCAAGGTATTCTTTTTGCTGGAAAAGTCCTTGCATATTGTGGCTTAATTGATGCAAAAGAGGTATCATGGTTACCATCTTATGGTCCTGAAATGCGTGGAGGAACAGCAAATTGTTCTGTTTGCATTTCTGATAAACCTATTGCATCACCATTAACAATACAACCCAATATACTTATAGCAATGAATCTACCATCCTTTAATAAGTTTATTAATTCAGTCAAAACTGGTGGAAAAGTATTTATAGATAGTACTCTTATTGATGCTAAAACGGAAAGAACAGATATCGACTGTTATTACATTCCAACAACTCAACTGGCAACTGACAATAACTTAAACGGTATGGCAAATATAATTTTATTAGGTAAACTAGTAAAAGAAACTGCTCTTTTTAGCATTGAATCAGTAAAAAAAGCATTAGAAAAATGTATCCCTCCAAAAAAAGATACTATGATGCTTGCAAATTTAAACGCTATAAAATTAGGGATGGCTTTATAAAAAAAACATCAAGAAATTTTAACACGATTTCTTGATGTTTTTTTGTTACTATTCATCAACCAAAGGTAAAGTTTGCTATTTGTAGGAGTTTCGACTCTGCGGAGTCGACCGGGCTTTTCGGTCACCCTGGACCTTAGATAAAACATCTATGTCTTATACATATTTCTGAATAATGACGTTTTTTTATTTTAATTCGCAAAATATTTTTGTATTATAGAATAACTGTCCTTTAACCTCTGTTGGTAATTAGGCTCACCCCATGTTTTCCATAAAAATCTTTCTGTATTCATTTTTTCTGCTGGTAGCATATCTATAATCTTATTTTTATTATCTACCAATACAACACTCGTATTTATACCCTCGGTTTTTGTAATTTTAAAGTAATCTCTTTCAGGATAATCCTCAAACAAGCGTTCATCATCTAACACCATATGTGTTGTTGGATCTGTTACATTGATCCTTCCCCATGGTATTCTAAATCTAATTGTATTATCCTCTTTATACCAATGTGTAAATGAGCCTTCAAATTTACCATAGTTAAGTTTACTTCCATCTTTTCTTATTTCAGGAATTACTTCTCCACTTTTTGTTACTCGTTTTGCGTTGATAATTGGATTTATCTTTACAAAATCATCTTCAACATTTTTAACAGATGAAAACTTATATTCACCTATATTATAAGAAGGTATTACCAAAATATTTGCACTATCTGATTTAACTTCTATCATAAATTCCATACCCGTTTTGGATTTTGCATCAATATCTTTATCATAAATAAAACTACCCTTTCTGTCATCATATGTATCTAATCCAATCAAAATCTTATTTTTATTAAAATCAAAACCTTCTTCTAATAAAATATCAATGTATAAGTATGTTTCATTTGAAGCTAAACTAATATTTTTAATTTCATTTTCACCTAGTAAAGTATATTCACACTCTTTCGGTTCTATAGATTCCATTGCTAAAATACCATAATTTTGTTCTGGATCTATATTATTATGCCAAAATACATTATGCTCATATGGAACTATAAATGGCTCTGTAGTCCATGTCTTTTTTGCCCATTCATTAATCCATTCAAAAATAATACCACCTGCATACTCTTCATTTTTTATTGTTTTCATCATTCTAACAATACCTTCTCCTTGTTGTTGCTCTGTCATTGCACCATGATTATATCCATCTGGATTTGTATGTGCATTTCCAGATCCAGTTGCCAATCCAAATTCAGCAACTAAAGCAGGGTATCCTTGATGATTTTCAATAAATTCTCTTAAATACCCACCATAATGAAAAACTCCCTCATCATCTTTGTAATGTGAATATTCCTTTGTGTTGTTCATGAAATCTGGATAATTAGGATATATATGATATGAACCAAAAAATCCAGCTTTATTTTTTTCTGTAAGCAATATATTTCTTATATCTATAGAAATTTTATCATTATACTCTAAACTTTTTTTACCTTCTTCATTCCATTCTGCATCATGCTCCATAACATCAAGGGTTGGCCAACTAACTATAGAAACAGGATGTTGCCAATTATATTTTTCAACTTGATATTTCATTAAATAATCACAACTTTCTGCCAACCATACTTCAGTAGGACTTCCTTTCTTAACTTCTAAATAATCGCCTTTATAGGCTGTAGTATTGTTTAGTTTATTTGTTGCTACAACCTCCTCGGGTTCAAACTCCCTTCCCACTAAAAAACCTAATATATAATCAGACACATCCACATAATAATCCCCATATGCACGACCTTTTCTTTCAGGCAAAATCAAGTTTCCATGGATAGCATCTATTGTATATTCTATTTCTTTGTTAAAATTATTTATGTATTCTTCTTTTAAATAATTATTATCTTCTGGATGTTCTTCTGGCCATATTTCTTGTAATAACCATAATTTTTTTTCTGGATTAGCTTCGTTATATCTTTTTAACGCTCTATAAAAAGTTGGGTGCATAAGAGTATATACTCTTATATTGTTTGCATTCATTTCCCCTATCATTTCAAACCATTGATAGTAAACACTTTCTTTATTCGGAAACTCTGTAAACCATTTTCCTGGTGCTGCCATACCCATGTTTACACCTTTTACAAACATATCTTCCCAAGAACCATCTTTATATATTTGCAATAATTTTTCATTTGTACGTGAAATCATTTTTATATCTTCTTCAAAAACATCACTTTTGCCCTGATTTTTATCTCTACTACAGTTTCCAAGTATTTTTTCCATCATTGGTATATATGCTTTCCAATAAAAATTACTTTCATCATCAATGGCAAAAAATTTCATAAAGTTTTTATAATAGG
>JAEXNS010000224.1 GCA_023439605.1 Bacillota bacterium
TTCTATTATCATATATAATTTATTATAACAAATTTCAATCAATAATTAAATAGTTTTAATAAATTTTTTTTATTTTATAGTCAAATATAAAATTATGTGCTATAATAAAAATATATTTGCATAAAAAGAGGAGGAATATTATGAAAAATTTCATAAAAATGTTGTTATTTCTTTTTTCCATAGCGAGCAGTATATTTGTCGCAAAATTACTCTTTGACATTTATGAATCTAAAATAAAAAAAAGCTATATAAAAGTTTAACATTAAAAAAATTTCCGCAAGGTTAATATTCAGCTGCATTATGAGGAAAGATATTTTCCCAAAGGTCCAGTGCGACCAGAAAGTTCGGTCGACTCGCAGAGTCGAAGATTCTACAAAATCATAAAATTGCCTTTAATATCCTAGTAGTAACTTTAAAAAAATTTTAGGCAATTAACAAATATATTTTACAGAAAGGCCTTTAATTATGAATGATATCCGATTAGAATTAACATCTTCACCAAAAGAAAAACCCCATAACGAAAAGGAATTAGGTTTTGGTAAAATTTTTACTGACCATATGTTTATTATGGAGTACGAAACAGGAAAGGGCTGGCACAATGCAAGAATTGTTCCATACAGTAATATCACAATAAGTCCTGCTGCTATGTGTTTACACTATGCTCAAGAAGTTTTTGAGGGTTTAAAAGCTTATAGGACTAAAGACAATCAAATACAACTTTTTAGACCTGACGAAAATTTCAAAAGAATGAATGTATCTAACAAAAGATTAGTAATACCAGAAATAGATGTGGATTTTTGCATAAAGGCATTAAAAACTCTTGTTGAAATAGATAAAGACTGGGTTCCTTCTTCTGAAGACACTTCCCTATACATAAGACCTTTTGTAATTGCTGTTGACCCTTACATTGGAGTACGACCAGCAGATAAGTATTTATTCATGATAATAATGTCCCCTTCCGGAGCTTACTATGCATCTGGCTTAAATCCTGTAAGTATTTATGTTGAAAAAAACTATGTTCGTTCTGTACAAGGCGGAGTTGGTTACACAAAAACTGGTGGAAATTATGCAGCTTCTTTGATAGGTCAAGATGAAGCACATAAACAAAACTACTCTCAAGTTCTTTGGTTAGACGGAGTCGAAAAAAAATATATTGAAGAAGTTGGCGCAATGAATATATTTTTTATAATAGATAACGTTATAATAACACCGGAATTACATGGCTCGATTTTATCTGGAATAACTAGGAAATCAGTTATTGAATTATGTAAATCATGGGGAATGGATGTAGTTGAGAAACGAATAACCATCCAAGAAGTCGCTGATGCATATGACAGCGGACATTTGCAGGAAGTTTTTGGTACTGGTACAGCAGCGGTTATTTCTCCAGTTGGTAATTTAAAGTGGGGAGATAAAGTGATGCTTATCAACGAAGACAAAATAGGGCCAGTTTCACAACGACTATTTGATACACTTACTGGTATCCAATATGGAAAACTAGAAGATTCATTTAACTGGATTTATAAAATATAAAAAATAAAAATGGTTCTTGAAATAAGAACCATTTTTATTTTTTAATTAATTATAGTTTTTTCTGTTTCCTTATCAAATAAATGCATTTTATTTGCATCTAAAGCAACTTTGATTACATCTTGTGCTCTAGCAGTAGAACGTGGGTCTACTCTTGCAGTAAGTGGAATACCTTCACAATTTAAGTACAAATAAGTTTCCGCACCCATCATTTCAGTAATTTCAACAACACAATCAATAACACCTGTTTTAGCGTTTGTTACTTGGTACTCTTCGTCATGAATTGATTCTGGACGAACACCCAAAGTAACTTCTCGATCAACATAATTATTTAGTTGTGGTGCAACTTTTTCTTCTGGAATTTCTAATTCATACTTAACACCTCTAGATGTTTTTGTATCTGTTGAACCAAATTCAACTACATACTTTCCATCTCTAACTTTTAAAACAGCATCTATAAAGTTCATTTGTGGTGAACCTAAAAATCCAGCTACAAACTTGTTTACAGGTTTTGTGTATAAGTTTTGAGGGGTATCTATTTGTTGTACATAACCATCTTTCATAACAACGATTCTATCGCCCATTGTCATAGCTTCTGTTTGGTCATGTGTTACATAAATAAATGTAGTTCCTAATTTTTTGTGTAATTTTGCAATTTCTGTTCTCATCTGTGCACGTAACTTAGCGTCTAAGTTTGATAAAGGTTCGTCAAGCAAGAACACTTGTGGTTGACGAACGATAGCACGTCCTAAAGCAACCCTTTGACGTTGACCACCAGACATAGCTTTTGGTTTTCTTTCTAAAAGATGTGTTAAGTCTAAAATTCTAGCAGCTTCTTCAACTTTTCTTGCTATCTCATCTTTTGGAACTTTTCTTAATTTTAGGCCGAATGCCATATTTTCAAAAACCGTCATATGTGGATACAAAGCATAGTTTTGGAAAACCATCGCAATATCTCTATCTTTTGGTGCAATATCATTCACCAAACGATCTCCAATATATAACTCACCTTCTGAAATTTCTTCTAAACCAGCAATCATTCTAAGTGTAGTAGATTTACCACAACCAGAAGGACCAACTAAGATTACAAATTCCTTATCTCTTATTTCTACATTTACATCCGAAACAGCAATAACACCGCCAGGATATTTTTTGTAAATTCCACGCAACGATAAACTTGCCATATTTGACAGGCCTCCCAAACACAATATTTTGCCAATGAAAATTGACTACATTAATATAATACCAAATTTCAGATATAAAATTCAAGTCTCTATTTACCCAAACTTATATTTTATTGTTTATTAAATATGACGAAAAAACTTTTTCTAGCTCAAAACGCACAGCATCATAGTCATATTTGAGTGTTAATTTTGAAATATCTTTGTGCAATAGCTCTAAACATCCTTTTTGTTCCAAATTAACATTTAAAGTCAAACCTCCAATTTGTATCCTTATTAGACGAATTACGTTGTTTCCTACTGCCTTAAACATCCTTTTTACTTGATGATATTTACCTTCCATCAACTCTATTATTACAAATTTTTCGTGAAATCTTGATACATTTGCAGGCAAACATATTTCTCCATTTCCTATAACTATTCCATTTTTAAATTTTTCTATATAATCATCCTCAAAAGGATTTTCCAATTCCACCACATAATATTTTGGGACATGATTTTTAGGAGATAAAATATTGTGTGCTAGCTCACCGTCGTTTGTCATTAAAACAAATCCTTCTGAGTCTTTATCTAATCTACCAGCAGGAAAAAGGTCTTTATTTTTGTACTTTTCAGGTAATAAATCTATGACTGTTCGAGAAATTTTGTCATTTGTGGAGCAGATATAGTTTTTAGGTTTATTCAACATTAAGTATATGTATTTGTTG
>JAEXNS010000270.1 GCA_023439605.1 Bacillota bacterium
CTCATGTAGAGGAGGATCCAAGAAACGAATTGTTACAGGATTTCCTTGTAGAGCTTCATATAACTCTTCAAAGTCACTTTGTTGCATTGGTTCTAATTTAGCAAGTGCAGCAACTCTTTGTTCAACTGTTTCAGAACAAATCATTTCACGAATAGCAGGAATTCTGCTTGGTTCAAAGAACATGTGTTCTGTACGGCAAAGACCAATACCTTCAGCACCGAATTCAACAGCTTGTTTAGCGTCTTTTGGTGTATCAGCATTTGTTCTAACTTTTAATACTCTATAGTTGTCAGCCCATCCCATAATTCTACCAAATTCTCCACCTATGGAAGCTGCAACTGTTGGGAGAGCCTCACCATAGATGTTTCCTGTAGAACCATCTAGAGAAATATAGTCGCCTTCTTTGTATGTTTTTCCAGCAAGTTCAAACTTCTTATTAGCTTCATCCATTTTGATTTCGCCACAACCAGAAACGCAACATGTACCCATACCACGTGCAACAACTGCAGCGTGAGATGTCATACCACCACGAACTGTCAATATACCTTGAGAAACGTGCATACCTTCGATATCTTCTGGAGATGTTTCAAGTCTAACTAGGATTACTTTTTCACCCTTATTAACTTCTGTAACTGCATCTTCAGCCGTAAATACTATTCTACCACAAGCTGCACCTGGTGAAGCCGCAAGAGCATTTGCTATTGGTTTAGCAGCTTTTAGTGCTTTTGGATCAAATTGTGGATGTAGTAAAGCATCTAGTTGTTTTGGATCTATCATAACAACTGCATCTTTTTCTGAAATCATACCTTCATCTACTAAGTCACAAGCAATTTTTAAAGCAGCAGCAGCTGTTCTTTTACCATTTCTTGTTTGTAGCATGTATAATTTTTTGTCTTCAATTGTAAATTCCATGTCTTGCATATCACGATAATGTTTTTCAAGATTACTTGAAATCTCAACAAACTGATCATAACACTCTGGCATGATATCTGTTAATTGATCTATTGTTTGAGGAGTTCTTACACCAGCAACAACGTCTTCACCTTGTGCATTCATTAAGAATTCTCCATATAATTTCTTTTCACCTGTAGATGGGTTTCTAGTAAACGCAACACCTGTACCAGATGTATCACCCATATTACCAAATACCATAGCTTGAACGTTAACCGCTGTACCCCATGAAGAAGGAATATCATTCATTCTTCTGTAGTATATAGCTCTTGGGTTATTCCATGAACGGAAAACTGCTTTTATAGCACCCATTAACTGATCTTTAGGCTCACTTGGGAAATCTGAACCGATTTTTGACTTATATTCAGCTTTAAATTGATCAGCAAGAGTTTTCAAGTCATCAGCTGTTAAATCTGTATCTTGAGTAACTCCTTTTTCTTCTTTCATTTTATCAATTAATTCTTCGAAGTATTTTTTACCAACTTCCATTACAACGTCAGAATACATTTGAATAAAACGACGATATGAATCGTAAGCAAATCTAGGGTTGTTTGGTTTCTTAGCAAAAGCTTCAACAACTTCATCATTTAATCCAAGGTTTAGGATAGTATCCATCATTCCAGGCATTGAAGCTCTAGAACCAGAACGAACAGAAACTAACAATGGATTTTCTAAATCTCCAAATTTCTTTCCAGTTATTTCTTCCATTTTTGTGATGTATTCCATAATTTCAGCTTGAATATTATCGTTTATAACTTCACTATCATCATAATATTGAGTACAAGCTTCTGTAGAAATTATAAAGCCTTGAGGAACTGGCAATCCTAATTTTGTCATTTCAGCAAGATTAGCACCTTTACCACCAAGTAACTCTCTCATAGAGCCATCGCCCTCAGAAAATAAATAAACAAATTTTTTGCTCATTGGTCTTTACCTCCAAAAAATATTTCTCTTTTTTAATCCAACAGAATAAAATTAAACATTCTGTATCGGACACGTTATATATTATAACACATAAAATTTATAATTTCTATAGATTTAAGAAAAATAACAATAATTTTTTATATTATGTTTAAATTATATCATACTTTTTTGAATTATTGTTAAAAATCAATCAATAAAAATCATTCCCCAGTAGATTGTCTTAACACCAATTTATGATTAACTATACATTTCCCTTTATTTTTATTTTTATATGTTAAATTTTCTATTACTTTTTCTATTACCACACACCCCATATAAAAGCATGGCTGTTCAACTGTGCTTATAGTGGGTATAAACATTTCTGTTAATGAAACATTATCAAAGCCCATAATATCTATATCTTTTCCAACTTTAATTCCCATTTCATTCGCTTTAATTATTGCACCTACAGCAATTAAATCAGAAACCGCAAAAATCGCCGTTGGCCTTTCTTCTAGATTATAAAAACGCTCTAAAGCATATCCACCATTTTGATAATCATATGAACCTTGGTATAAATACTCTGATTTAAATTCAATGTTATTTTCTGAAAGTGCCTTAAAATAACCATTTTCCCTTAAAACCGAAGATGAGGACCTGACATCTGTAGATATCATAGCAATATTCTTATGGCCTTTTTGGATAAGATAATTTATCGCATCGTAACTTGCTTTTTCATTATCTATACCAACACTTAATATATTTGCACCCTCTATATGCTCACAACAAAGTGCTATATTTGCATTTTCACTTATCTCATTTAATTTTTCTGCGGTTAACTTTGTACCCATTAGTATTGCTGCATCTACGGTTCTATTTTCTAACATATTCAATAGTCTTAATTCAGTTTCTTCATGACTATGACTGGTACTCATTAAAATATCATACCCAAATTCTGCAGCCTTATTTTGCATACCATGAAGTATTTCACTATAATAAGTTTGCTCCGTAGAGGGTATAATCGCTAAAATAACATATGTTTGACACTTTCTTAAATTTCTACCTAAAAAATTAGGTTTATATCCTAAAGAATCTATCGCATAATTAACTTGTTTTGCTGTATCCTCTGAAACACTTGCACTGCTATTTAACACTCTAGAAACTGTAGCAACAGAAACTCCCGCTAGTTTGGCAACATCTTTTATTGTTGCATTCATCCAAAAACCTCCTATAATATCTATGCAAATTAATTTTTCTTAATTTTCACTTAAATTTAATTAATTCTAAAATACTATGCCCCATTATTTTAGAAATTAATATAAACTCATTTATTTAATTTTAACAAAATCAAATAAATATTTCAATATACAATTTAACTAAATAATATAATCTTTAATGTACACGCAAACGTAAAATACTAAAATAAACTAATAAATCCATTTATTTTAGTATTTTACTAACGAGAACATTATCCCATAATGTATTTATATACATATGCTATGTTTTAATAATGCAATAAATTTTATTCTTTCTAATAAAAATTAAATTTTAGATTAAATTTAATTTTTCACTCCATAATGATTCTTTAAATCCTACCAAAACAAATTCATCCGAAATCAACATTGGCCTTTTTATT
>JAEXNS010000312.1 GCA_023439605.1 Bacillota bacterium
GGTCTAAGGCGCACGACTGGAACTCGTGTGTGGGGTAACACTCACCGAGGGTTCGAATCCCTCTCTTTCCGCCAAAAAAAAAATATATAGCGGGTAATAAAATTTAAGTTATATATTTTTTTATACAGCTAAATGTTAAAAAAATAACGATAAATCGATTTTGATGTATCTATAAAACGTGACATACCTATAGTAATCGAAAACCATGATATAGTATTAAAAATAGGAATAAGTGAGGTGGAAAAGTATATAATATTGTTGCAGAAATTTAAGGAAGCTCAGAAATGCTAGAGAGTAAGGAGTTCTTAGAAAGGTATAAAACGCAGTACACTTAGGTGTTTTCTGGAGCAAATAGAACAGTTATTGATACGTTAAAAAAATAATAAATTTAAGTAAGTAAGTAGGGATATACTATGAAAAAAACAAGAAAAATATTAGTAAAAATAATAATTGCATTAGCTGCTTTGTTAACAGTTTCTTTATTGCTATTTAATATATCTAAAATGAGAGAGTTTCAATTTTTTGGAGAAATAATTAGAAAAGTAGATATAAAGGAAAAGAAAATAGCATTAACTTTTGACGATGGACCTACTGAAAATACAGAGAAGATTTTAGATAAATTAGATGAATTAGATATAAAAGCAACGTTTTTTCTTTGTGGAATAGGGATAGATGATAGGAAAGAAGATGCAAAAGAAATTGTAAAACAAGGACATTGTATTGGAAATCATTCTTATTCACATAAAAGAATGATAGGTGTTTCATACGGTTTTTGTAAAGACGAAATAGAAAAAACAAATGAACTAATACGTGAAATAGGGTATGACAAAGAAATATATTTTAGAGCCCCATATTTTAAGAAATTATTTGCTTTGCCATTATATTTAAAAAATGCAAATATGATATCTGTTACTTGTGATGTTGAACCCGAAACATTTTTAGGATTTGATGCAACAAGTGATGAATTGTCATCTTATGTGATTGAAAATGTAGAAAATGGTTCTATAATTTTAATGCATCCCATGTATAATGAAAATTCGTTAGATGCTGTTGAAAAAATGGTTTTAGAGTTAAAAAAACAGGGATATACATTTTGCAGATTGGATGATTTGATAAATGAGAAATAAATCAATACTTAAGTCTGGTGGAATTATTATATTGTAACTGCGTTTTTATTTTATAAGGAGAAGTTGAAATGAATTTGTTTAATATTGATAAAGTTCTTAATAAAAAAGAATTAATTGAAATATTGGCTGAAAGTAAAAATATTAGAATTGAAAGAATAATATCCTCAGGACAAACTTCACCAGCTGGATTTTGGTATGATCAAGATGAGAATGAATTTGTTGTTTTAATTCAAGGAGAAGCAGTTATTAGCTATGAGGATAAGACGAAAACGAGATTAAAAACAGGGGATACAATTATTATTCCTGCACATAAAAAGCATAGAGTTGCATTTACGAGTAAAATCCCCAAATGCATATGGTTATGTATTTTCTATAATTAATATACATATTTTGCACTTGACAAATTATTATATGTATGATAAAATTTAATATGAATTGAATATTAACGGGATACAGGTGTAAATGTTGTTTTTTACAATTACATAAAAGGAAGCAGGTGAGAGTCCTGCACAAGGCCGTTGCCGTATTTAGCTATAATACAAACAAGATGATTTTCATTAAGTCACTGGATTAATTCTGGGAAGACGTTTGTGTGCTTTTAGCAAGCTATAAGTCGGAATACTTGCCTGTGTTCTGCTCGTGACTTAAATTACGAGTGTTGTTTAAAATCTACGGAAATCTGGAAATTAAACAATGGTATATTATATGAACGCAAAGTAGTAGTCTTTTTTGATGTGAATATTTTGGTTTGTGTTATTTATCATTTAACACTTGCATAGAACTGTTTAAGCTTATGAGCTTGAGCAGTATTTTTTTGTATAAAGATAGAAAATAAAATGATTTCTATTTAACTCTAAAAGTGAAGTTTATAGAGTTTGTAGGGTAGAGTTTGCCAAGCTTTCTAGTTGCCTGTTACTATTCATTCATTAAAAGTAAAGTTTACAATTTTGCAAAGGTTTCGACTCTGCGGAGTAGACAGGACTTTCCTATCATCCTAGAGTTGCGTTAAAACATATTTGACTTAAACATATGGCCGAATAGTAACGGTTGCCCCAGATCTTCGGTAAAATATCTCTGCCTTACTTTTATAGTTGAATAATAATGTATAATATGAACATGGAGAAATAAAATGACTGTAAAAATAGATAAAAAAGAAAGAAATATTATATTGTTTGTTCTAGGGTTGATTTTGCTTTTTATAGTATTTATTTTAAATGTAGGATTGGGTTCTGTTAAAATAAATGTTGATGAAATTTTTAAGATTATTGTATTAGATAGTGATGTAAATAAATCTCATGCATCAATTATTATGAATATACGTTTACCACGCGCAATGGCGACCTTGTTAGGAGGGGCATGTCTAGCTACATCAGGGCTTTTATTACAAATATTTTTCGGGAATCCAATTGTTGAACCATTTATTCTTGGGATTTCATCTGGTTCAAATTTGTTTGTTGGTCTCGTTATGCTTGGTGGAGTTACTTTTGGAATGGGTACAATTAATTCAATGGGAATGTTTATAGGTTCTTTTATTGGGGCAATGCTTGTTATGATTGCGGTGATATTTTCATCACAAAAGGTAAAAAATATTACAACTCTACTTGTAGTGGGGTTAATGTTTGGATATATTTGCAGTTCTATAACTAGCGTTCTTACTGCACTTGCAAATCATGAAAAAATCTCTAAATTCACCATATGGACAATGGGTAGTTTTGCAGGGTTTAAGTGGGTGGATATAAAATTATTGTATATAATTGGATTACCATTTATATTACTTGCATTTTTCATGAGTAAGCCACTTAACACTATGTTGCTTGGAGAAAAGTATGCACAATCAATGGGTATTTCAATTAATAAATTTAGGTTTTTGATGGTACTTGTTTCAAGTGTTTTAACAGCAGTAGTTACTGCATTTGCAGGACCTGTTTCATTTATTGGGTTAGCAGTTCCGCATATTGTACGAATAAGTTTTAAAACTTCAAACAACAGGGTTATTATTCCTGCCGCATGCATATATGGTGCTATTATGACTGGTTTGTGTGATTTGATTTCACGAATTATATTAGCACCTACAGAGATTCCTATAGGTGCAATTACATCAATAATAGGTGCACCAATGGTTGTTTTTTTATTAGTTCGTAAGAAAGGCAGTGAGTTTTAATGAATAGTATTATTTCTGCAAAAGGTTTGGATGTTGGTTATGAAAAAAATACAGTAATATCAGATATAAATATTGAGGCATTAAAGGGGCAGATTATATGTTTAATAGGTCCAAACGGAGCAGGTAAATCGACTATTTTACGAACACTTTCAGGCTTGTTATCGCCTGTAAAAGGATTTGTCGAAATAGACGGTGCAAACATAAGTAGAATTAAGCAAAAGAATATTGCAAAGAAACTTTCTTTGGTACTAACAGATAGTGTTTCCCCATCTCTAACAACTGTAAATGAAATAGTTGCAATGGGTAGAACGCCCTATACAGGGTTTATGGGTAAATTAACAGGAAATGATTGGAACATAGTTAAAGAATCACTTGAAATGGTAGGAGCATTTGATTTACGTGAAAGATACTATTCTCAGCTAAGTGATGGAGAAAAGCAAAAAGTAATGATTGCTCGTGCTCTTGTTCAGGAACCAGAACTAATTATTCTTGATGAACCAACAAGTCATCTTGATATAAAGCATAAAATTGAAATAATAAGAGTGTTACAAAGATTGGCAAATGAAAAGCGAATAACATGTATTTTATCACTTCATGATATTGATATTGCATTAAAAGGATGTCAAACAGTTTTGCTTGTAAATAATGGAGTAATTGTTGCACAGGGAGCACCTGAGGATATAGTAAAAAATGAATGCATACAAAAACTTTATGGAATTTATGGTGCAAAATATAATGAACTTTTAGGGTCAGTTGAGTTTATTGGAGATTCAATGGCAGATATTTTTGTGACAGGAGGAAATTCTACAGGAATAAATATATATCG
>JAEXNS010000339.1 GCA_023439605.1 Bacillota bacterium
TGATAAGTCCGCCTATTGTAACAATTTCAACCCTATCATCAAAAATACTGATTAATGTGCTTCCACTAAAACTGTAATCTCTATGAACGATTGCGTTAAGGAGTGCTTCACGAATTGTTTGTTCTGGATAATCACGAATGTCAATTCGGTGGAGATTAGAGTATTCTGAATGCACTTTATTATAGCGGTTGATATATTCGTAAGCGTCATTAATCTGCTTTAATAGAGAACCAGAAAATTCTGCTCTGTCCTTAAAATTAGTCTTTTCAGAACCCTCAAAAACAGCGGCTTTTATTGTGTGTGTACATTGGTCGGAAAGCAGTCTGGCGAGATTTGTAAACATTTTATCTTCGTTGATAAAGTGAAATGTTTTTTTTTGCTGTTCACCAAACTCTATATTTGTAATACTAATGTGCAATTAAACAATTGACAAGAAAAGAAAAGAAATGGTATAATATAAGCATAGAAAGGATGGGAGATATCATGCCCAAAACATACAAAATAACAGCTGAAGAAGTGGAAATAATACAAAAAGAACGCCGTAAAAACAAAAACAAGAATATAGAAAAGAAGTTATGGGCATTAGAACTACGTTATGAGGGATTGAAAAATCCGCAAATAGCGGAAAAGATAGGTGTACATGAAAAAACCGTAAGTGAATGGGTGTGTTCGTTTAAAAAGATTGGAATTTCAGCAATAACTGAAAACAGATATAAAGGAAATAGGCGAAATTTAAGTATTGAAGAAGAACTAGAGATTCTTTCAGAGTATGAAGATAGAGCTAATAAAGGTGAAATTATTGAGGTTTCTGAACTTAAAAAAAAATATGAAGAAAAGTTAGGCAGAGAACTCAGTCAAGGGCATATATATAGAATACTTAAAAGACTTGGCTGGAGAAAGGTTATGCCAAGAAGTAAGCATCCAAAAAAAGCAAGTGATGAGGTAATTGAAACCTCAAAAAAATTAACTCAAAATTGACGAAAATTTCAGATGTTTTCAACACTTTTTCATCGTCTGGTGGAAAAGTCAGACTTATGTTTCAGGATGAGGCAGGATTTGGTCGAATAAATAAACCAAAAAATTGTTGGTGCAAAAAAGGTATACGACCTACTGTTCCTTGCCATCATATACGTGAGTATCGTTACACTTACGGTGCAGTGGATCCTATGGATGGCGAGAGTTTTTTTCTAATTATGCCTAAATGCAGTGCATCATGTATGCAGCTTTTTCTTGCTGAACTGTCAAAAACCTACATAGATGATTATATTCTAATGGTTACAGATGGAGCGATGTGGCATAAGTCTAAATCACTTGATATTCCAGATAATATAAAAATGTTTTTTATTCCACCTTATACTCCTGAAATGAACCCTATTGAACAAATTTGGAAAGAATTAAGAAAATCATTCAAAAATGAGTGCTTCAAAACGCTTAACGACGTTGTTGATCGCCTTTGTTCTGCCATATCTTCTCTTACAGCTGACACTGTTATTTCTATCACTAATAGAGACTGGATGTTGTCAGTGTTTTAAATTCATATTAGTATAAGATTAAACTCCTTTTCAGTTTCATAAAAAGTTAGTTTTTGTTCAATACTACGGGTTGACTCATATTTATCACCGTCAGTTTCTTTTATCATTTTTAAAATAGCAGTTTCGGTTGCTGGAGCAGATGATGCACCTTGTCTCACATATACTCCATTTGGTCTAAGTCCCTTGCTTGCAAGATAGTAGGGGCAGGCTGTTCCTTTTTGAACATCAATCACGACTATATTCTTATCATCTTCTTTATCAATATGATAAGAAACAAACATAGTAATATCAGGTCGGATAGAATCCCTGATTCCATTGGATGCTCTTAAAATAATATCGTCAGGATTAACAACTCCAAAAACAATTCCGTTATCCTCTATGCCTATTAAAATACGACCTCCATTTGTATTTGCAAAGGCTATAATTGTTTTCTTGATTTCTTCTGTATATTCTCTTTTTAGTTCTAATGTATTTCCTTCAATATACGTCATTCTTATCACCTCATGATTATTATCACTTTCTTATCATTATAAACATTGTTGTCAAGTTTGTCAAGATAAAATATAATTAACCATATTCAAACAAAACCAACATAATGATTTAAAAAATCAAATATGTTGGTTTTATTTTTTGTGTAAATTGTAAACTAAGGTTGAGTAATTTCTATATTGTCAAATTGAAGTTGTCCCAAAGAATCTGTGAAAGTATTTGCGGTGTCAGTTTCATTTGGATTGATAATCCATCCAGAAGGATTAACTCTTCCGTATTGGATTTGATTTATATTGATCTTCGAAGAGTCACAATTAACTGTTCCTATTCCATCTACACTCAATATCAATTCTTTACTTGAATTTGGATCGTAAGTAAAAGAGATTTTGTACCAAGTGTTTTTTGATAAAGTTATATATTTTGAAACATAGTCTTTGTTGTTAATTTTGGATTTAATCTGTATTTTATAACCATTAGACAGAAGCGTATCTGTCAATTGAATAAATCCAATAGTAGTTCCAGATGTACTTTTTAAAGACACAATAGATTCGGTTGCTTTAATACCTTTTCCTGTATAATTTATCAAAAACTCTGTTTTTATTGGGACAGCTTTTGATCCTTCAGTATTAAGATTAAGTTGATTAATTGATGTATATTTTTTATATTTTACAGCCTTTTCAAAAGCTATTGATAAATATCTATTTTCACTATTGTTAGTACCCTTATTATTCAAAGGATCAATTATTTTCATATAACCTTTGTTTTCAAATTGCCAATTGTTATAATTTAAATCGTTGTTGGTAATAAAGTCTCTTTCAAAATCCTCATAAACTTTAAATTGAAATTCATATGCACCCATATCAAATGTGCCACCAGATGGGCGATTACTGTTACTATAATCAAACTGAAGCAATTCTACATCACCATCAAAGTCGATATCCACATAAACAGGTAACCCTGTATTAATTGCTATTGAATTTGATAAAAGTCTGAAATCATAATCAGTTGGATTTATAAAACCTGGATTTCCGGATATACAATCAGTACAAACACTAGTATCATAAGGATTTATTTCGCCTTCACCAGGTATATACCCATCAATCAAATTGTTGCATATAGAAACATTTTGCAATCCTTGAGAATCGACATGTAATTGCGATTTGACATTTTGGCTTATTATGTTATTCCAAATGTTTATGTTTTCTATTTCGTTTGCATTAGTGCATTGAACATCCAAACCATGTTCTTGCACAAGTGCATTATTGTAGATAGTATTATTGAAAATATCAATATTATATTTTGTTCCAGTAGTGCCACTATTCCACTTAGTTACTACTATCCCATGAGAAGTATTATCATATACCAAGTTGTTGAAAATTTCAACATCTTGAGTATGACCACCTTCTTCAGAACTTACTGCAATACCGGCTTCAACGTTATGAACCTTGTTATTGAAAATATTGATATTATATACACCTAATTCAGGGTGTTCAGGAGTTCCACTACTGACATTTCCTACGTAAATACCTACGTCACCTGGTAAATCATAAACTTCATTACCATATATATTGCCATTATATGAGTTGCCTTTTACATCTATTCCTTCTCCGCCATTAGTTCCGTCAACACCTTCATATACTTTATTATAAGATATTTCAAAATCGTGACTATGAGTTACTGTGATGCACTCTTGAGGTAAATTGCTATCGTCCTCGCTGTTTTGACAAGCCGATAATACTTCATTATTGGTCAATTTAATATTACTTGATCTAGTTATATAAAGACCAGACATATCAGTGTATTGAGTTTTTACACTATCGACTTCAATATTGCTTACACCAGAAGCCATAATTCCAAATCCATCTGAATTGACTACAGATAAATTATTTATTTTTACATAATCCGAGTAAAATTCCATTATACCTCCCCAATGTCTTGAAAAGGTCATTCCTGTTCCATCTATAACAGTGTCACCAGGAGATGCACCTTCTCCTTTAATAGTTATATATCTTCCTTCTTCATTTAAGCCTTTGTAATTAAAGATGACCTGTCTTTTATATTCGGGTCTTGCAGGATCATAGACTGGTGAAATATCATCTAAATAATAGTGTCCAGCGGCTAAATGAATTGTTGTGCCAGGACCAGAAAGCTTTGCTGCTTGGGATATAGTCCCTAGTGGGTTGCTGGATGAAGTTCCGTCATTAAGGTCTGAACCTAATATTGGATCAACCCATAAATCGCTTATCTCTGGAATTATTATAGACATATTATCTAATTGCAATTTCCCGTTAATAGGAGTGTCGTTGACTTTTCCATATTGAATTTGACGAATGTAGTCCTTTGATGCATCATAATCAATTGAACCTAAACCATCTACACTTAAACTCAATTCGGTTTCTAAACTTGAATTGTAACTAAAGGTTACTTTGTACCAAGTGTTTTTTGTCAAAGATATACTGCCAGGAGAATTACTAAAGCCTGAACCTGTTGGATTTGATCTTATTTTTAATTCATAAGAGGAGGCAGTTTTATTAATTAATCTTATAAAGCCTATTCCTGTCCCTGATTGATTTCTTAAGGCTACAATAGATATAGAAGTGTTAGTATCAATTCCAGTATAATTCATCCAAAACTCGGTTTTAACGATAGGCATTTTTCCACTGTGAAGATTGTTTTGTTTGATTACAGAATAGTCATTATCATTTGATGCTAAATCAAAATCAACTTCTAAATATCCTGTACCACCATTGTCAACATTATTACTGTGATTTTCATCGTTGTAAATGTGCAAATAGCTTTTGTTTTCATACTGCCAATCACTGTAATTTAAGCTCTCATCCGTAATAAAATCCTGTTCGAAATCCTCATAAATATAATTCCAATCAGCTGTAGCAGTTGAAGCACTTGTAGAACATAATGCAATGATAAATACTGTTAAAAAAAGACTTTTCGCCAGAATAAACCTGTGAAGCAAACTTGTTTTCTTTGTTGCTGTATAATTCTTCTTCATAACAATTCCTCCTTTTTTATAAATACGTATCGAGTGTCAAAGGTCAAAATAGCAGTCTCCTTTGTAGGAGATGACGAAGAACCTTTAAAAAATAGTATCGTCAGGATTAATGGATTATCAAGCCTTTTTGCACTGAACCTTCGGACGTAAAGATTTAAATTCAATATGTTGGTTTTATTTTTTTATGTAAATTAAGTGAATAAATTAAAAGTTATATTTCATTTAATTAATTTTAATATTTCACATATGTATTTTATAATAACATTGTAATTAAAAATAATTTTTCAAATCATTTAAATCAACATATCAAGAAAGGATGGCAAAAATGAATATAAAGAAATACGGGTTAAGAAATAAGATAATAATGGTTATAGTGGTGGCTTCACTGATTTCAGGTTTTGCTAGTTGCAATAAAAGTACGGGGGAGGTAAAGGGTTCATCGAGTGTCGTAAATCAAACAATAAGTAATGTATCAGAACAAGAAGATGAGACTTTAGAAACAGAAGAAAAGGATGAAAAAATAGAAGGGAAAACGGAGGAAGCTTCAGCGACTATAATTTTAGAACAGGATAAAATTAACATTGATGGAGATGGTGTGTATAATGAAGGTAATATAGTAACCATAAATAAGCCGGGTGTTTATAACATATCTGGGAAATTGTCGAACGGTCAAATCATTGTAGATGTAGATAAAGAAAAATACAACGGAACGGAGGATAGTGTAGAACTAGTTTTAAATAACGTTGAAATAACTTCTGAAAATTCGCCTATTTATGTGGCTTCTATATCTGATAAGTGCATAATTAATCTTAAGGAAGGTACAGTAAATAAATTCGCAGATTCGGCTTCTTATGTAAATCTTGATGAAGATGTGGGTGTTATATATAGTAAAGAAGATTTAACCATAAAAGGAGATGGCGAACTGGTTGTTAATGCTTTATGTGCAGATGCAATTGTTTCTAAGGATAAATTAAAAATAAAAAATGGGCTAGTTGAAATAAAATCTGTAGATGATGGATTAAGAGCAAAAGATGAAATTGAAATTGAAAATGGTCAGATTAGTATAGAAAGCAGTGGGGATGGTATAAAAACCACAAATACTGAAAAGGGCAATATAATAGTTCAAGATGGAAAAATAAATATTAAATCCTTAAAAGATGCTATTGAATCAGTTGGTTCAATAGATATAAATGGAGGTGTTTTTGAAATATATACAGCTACTGGAGTTACTGAAATATCAACAGAAAGCAATCAAAGAGGTATGATGGATGGTAATAGTTTAAGTTTAGAATCAAGTGCCAAAGCTTTTAAAGCAGTTTCAAGTATAACTATAAATGCTGGTACATTTACAGTTGAATCTACAGATGATTGTATTCATGCAGGTGGGGATATAAATATAAAAAGTGGCACTATAACATTATCTACTATGGATGATGCAATACATGCAGATGGAAGCGTGATTGTTGATGGTGGTGACATAAACATATTAAATTCTTATGAAGCTATAGAAGGATTTAATATTACGGTAAATGATGGCGATATTCACTTGGTAGCTCGAGATGATGGATTTAATGGTTCAGGTGGAACAGCTACCAATAATAATGATGACTTTGCTCGTGGTGGCGGCCAATTTGAATCTGGTGGTCAGGAAGTTGTGTTTAATGGTGGTTATGTTTATGTTGATGCAGGTGGAGATGGGTTAGATTCAAATGGAAACATGACATTTAACGGAGGGTTTATAATAGTAAATGGCCCTACAAATGATGGAAATGGTCCTCTTGATACAAATGGAAATTTAGTTTCAAATGGAGGAACGGTAATAGCAGTTGGTAGTGCCGGTATGGCAGAATATCCAGGCGAATCATCTTCACAAAATTCCATAATTGCAGGTGTTTCAGTATCGGCTGGAGACATAATAAATATTAAAGATAATGATGGAAATGATATATTAAATTTTGCATCAAATAAGAATATACAATCCATGGTGTTTTCATCTTTGAGTTTGGAAAATGGCAAAACATACACTGTAACTAGTGGTGGAACATATAATGGTGGTAGTGAAAAAGATGGATACTATACAGATGGAACTTATGAGGGTGGAACGGTATTACAAACTTTTACGGTTAATAGTGTAATAACAAAAGTAGGTGAAATAAATTCAAGAGGAGGCATGATGCAGCCTGGTGGTGACATGAATAAAGGACAAAGACCAAGGTAAAAAGGGTTTCGACTCTGCGGAGTCGACTGGGCTTTCCGGTCGCTCTGGACCTTCGGAATATATCTTCGGTTTGTAAAAAAGTAAAAGTTTACTCGATTTTTTCAAAAATCGTAGGTTTCCAAAGGGCAACGCCCTTGGTCGCTTTCCGCAGAAAGCGAAATCTTTAATGCTTATAAGAGTATTTAGGGTAGCGAATGTAAATGAGCCTAGGGTTTTTGCGATAGAAAATCCCTAAACCTGCAAAGCAGGTTAAAAAGGGTTTTGACTCTGCGGAGTCGACCGGGCTTTCCGGTCGCCCTGGACCTTCGGGGTGAGTATTTCCATTCGTCTAGAACCTTCGGGTTGTGCATTTGCAGATAATAACAAATAAAACTGCTTTCTATGGATTATAAAATCTCCGTAGAAAGCAGTTCTTTGTTATTTTACATATTTAGAAACGTTTATATCTGTTGTTTTCATTTTAGAGGCTAGTAGTTTTGCAACTTCGTTTGCACCCTCTTCAGAAAAATGTGTCATATCGGTTGAACCTGAAACTACACCATATAGGTGAAATAATTTTGCTCGATCATAACCTACAGAATTGTAAAAATAAACCATAAGGGTGTTTAAATCAATACATGGTATTTGATAATGTGTAGCTAAATCCTTCATTGCTTTGCAATAATCATCATAACTATTTACAAATTTCCCGTTTGAATATGATTTTAGTCCAATAACAGTTGTAACTAGAATAGGAGTAGCTTGTTTATCCAAAGCACCTTTTATATACTTTGTCATATAGAATTCAAATGAGCCTTCTGTGGGATTTGTAACTGAACCACATACAGGTGCATACCTTTCAGCGTTTCCATAAGCAGCATCGTTTATTCCAAATTGAACAAATAAGTAATCACCTTTGTTTATTGCACTTAAAATTGTATCTAGTCTACCGTTGTCATAAAAGCTTTTTGAGCTTCTGCCAGCTAGAGCGTGATTTGCAACAGTAACGTTTGTATTTAAATATTGATTAAGATAAAATCCCCAACCTTGTTGAGGTGCATAACTTTCTCTGTAACTTTGAACAGTTGAATCACCAGCGATGTATATTGTAGGTGTTGTTGAGTTGTCAAAAGAGGAGTATGCATTTTTGTTTACAACAACTGGATTGGAACTTGTTTGATTAAAATCTACCACTGAAGTAACTAGTTTTGCAAGAACTTCTGCACCTGCTCTATTTGGATGAAGTGTATCCCCAGACATATATAAAGCAGTTGTTGCATCTTGACCTATGGATTTAAAGTAATCAAATGCTAATTTAAATAAATCAATAACTTGAACCTGTTCCTCTGAACCTATTTTGTCAAGTTGAGTTCCAAACCATCTTCCAGTTAAGTTTGGATTTAATGTTATATCTGTGGATCTTCCTTGTTGTTTTACTAAAATAACAGTAGCACCAGCAGATTTTGCTTTTTGAGTCATGTTTTTTACAACGCTATAATACTCATCGGCATTTGAATAATTTGTATCATTTATTCCTATAGAAATAAAGTAGTAATCGCCAGGTTTAATATATTTCATGATTGTATCAAATTGACCAGCATCTACAAATCCTTTTGCATACTGACCGCTGGCTGCTATATTTCTAACCATATAC
>JAEXNS010000379.1 GCA_023439605.1 Bacillota bacterium
TGCTTCTATGGCTTTCATTATCTCTCCGTCAAGTTCGCCTTCAGCTTCTTGTGATGATTCAGGTAAATTTACTTCTTCTGTCGCATCAACCTTGCCTTTTTTTTCTAGATCGTTCTTCATTTCCGTGGATTCTTTTTCTAATTCTGTTGGAATTTCAGTTGCTTTTGAGCATATACTTTTTAAATACTTATAATAAGGTATAGTTTCATCTATCTCTGTTTTGGTTACACTTGTATCATACTTAAAACAATGAAAGTATACTGTCATAAGATTGCTGGCTGTTCCATTTACCCCTTGTAAACTATCTACATTTACTATGGATAAATTTTCTCCTTTGTCTAATAAAGCCTGTGTTATTTCGCTTTCATAGTTTTTGGATGCATCTACACCATTTTTTTGAAGCAAAATGTAATCTGCATAGTTTATCTTTTCTATTTCAGTTTTATAGTGATTAAAATAACTTTCATTTTGATTTAAAACTGTTATTAGTCCATTTATATCTTCTGTTTGGGCTACTTCAGTTTTATTTTCAAAGTCACTCTTCATGGTTGTTTTTATTTCGCCTTCTGAAAGGTTACCAACTGATTGTTCCCAATTTGCCTTTTTTTCTTCTAGGCCATTAATTATGTTAATTATTTCATTCGCATGAGTTTTTGAACTTGAAAGTTCGTCTAATCTTGCATTTACATAAGTATACTTATCATATACAAGCTGAGCTGCATTTTTAGCATTTTCATTGAGTCTACTCTTCCAGACTTCTCTTGAATCCTGTGCTGTTTTTATGATATGCTCTATTTTTTCTTTGTATGGCATATATACGTCATAATAGCCCTGAAATTCTTTTTTTTGTTCATCATCCAATTTATCGAAATATTTGTCATATAAAACGAGCATGTCTCTAACAAGCTGGTATTTATCCATATTTTCTTTTGTACTTCTACAATAATCAATTGCCATATCTAAATCTGATGCATCATAAAAAACGCTATATCTAGCATCTATTTCATCCGTAAAGGGACTTTGAACTCTTTCAATTCTTTGTTGTTCTGTTCCCTCTTCTTCTATTTTAGTTATAATCTTATCATTTAAATATAAATCAATAACCTCTAACGCAACAATATTTTTATCTCTCTCTTTATTTGCTTCTAAGTTTCTCTCTTTTGTTATTTGATCTTTTATTCCTTCAGTATTTGCATCGTCATCTTCCAAATCAGTTATTTTGTATTCATCTGAATAATACATAGCTGTATATTTTGAAACCTCCAGATAATATGCATATAACTGATCATACATGGCTTTTAAATCTGATTCAGCGGATTGTGAATTAGTTCTATATGATTCTAATTTCTCAAATAAAGCATTACACTCTTTCTGTATAGTATCTAAATCTTCTTCATACTCCATTTTATCTTTTACAACTTCATTTTGTTTACTTATATCTTTAAAAAAACTAAACTTAGTCAAAAATCCTTGACCTAGACTTATAGGCCCTCTATACTTCATATAGTCAGTTATCTGTCTTTTCATGATTTCTGGTTTTGCTATGCTTGTATCTTTTACACTTAAAGCATCTATACTTTCAACCTGCATTTTTAATATATTGTCAAAAGATATTTCCTCATCATCTGAAAACATACTGCTTATACTATTTAAGAACTGTCTTGTATAACCATCACTTTCATTTAATAAGCTAGTGTTGTTTATTGTATTTGAAAAATATCTACCTACATTATCGTTCAAATCTTCCGGTGTTTTAGACATCGCAAAAAGTCCATAAACTTCTTTTAATATCTGGTCATATTCAGACAAAGCCGCATTCATCGCAAGATCTCCAGCACTTGAAACCATTACTTTTGATGAAGAAATTCTTGCCCCATCCACTATCAATCCAGCAAGGGTGTACATAGGCAATATTATTAAGGCTAAAAATACTGAAATTGATGCACTTTGATCTTTAAAAAACTTAATAAGCATTTCCCACCTCCTAAATCTCTATAAATAATTATTATAATTTTTAACATAAAATCACACTTATACATTTTAACATAATGTTCCTTGCATTTCAAGACTTTAAAAAAAATTTTAACAATTAGAACTATTCTAAACATTTATTTTATTTTATTTTGGTATATTTATATACTTATAAACTTAACAATAAATATTTTAGGGATTTATTTACCAAAAAAATTGACACTAGATTTATATTATGTTATGATTATACTATTGTTATGAAATTTTTAAATAGTATAATATATGATTTTAAGAGGTGAAATAGTGGATATTCTTAAGGATTTTTTTCCTGTATGGAACAAAATAGATGAAAAACAGCAAGAAGAATTAAAAAAATCTGCATTGATAAAAAAGTTTGAGAAAAGTACTTCCTTGCATAATGTTGTTGGAACTTGTTCTGGACTTTTTATTGTAATTAGTGGACAAATAAGAGTTTTTATTATTTCTGAAACAGGAAAAGAAATAACTCTATACAGACTTTTTGATAGGGATGCTTGCCTTTTTTCTGCTGCTTGTATGATGAATAACATCCAGTTTGACA
>JAEXNS010000015.1 GCA_023439605.1 Bacillota bacterium
GTGTACCTAACACTGAGTTAGAATATAAGGAATTGTTAAATAAAATTAATATAGTTAATGAATTTATTAAACGTTTAGAAGTATTTTTTTATGAAGAATTAAAAAAAGAAATATATAAAGAAATAAACAATAAATTAACAAGAATAAAATCATTAACTATAAAAAATCCATAAACAAAAAGGATGTGACTTAGTTGACTGAAAAAAATGTTTTTTATATAAATACTTCAATAAGAAAAATATTAAGAAAACTATCAAAAAAAGAAATAAAAAGTAGAATTTCTTTTTTGATTAATACAAAAAAAAATAATGATATTGAAAAAAGATTAATTTATATAGAAAGTTTAAGGTACTTCATTGATAAAAAAGTCATATATAAAGAATACAAATTAGCATTAACATATTTATACTTATTAAATAAAAAGGTAGACAGGCTTATGGATGATATATCAAGAGAAAAAATAATATATTAAAAAAACCACGTCAAGATGATAAATAAATTATCATCTTGACGTGGTTACTTATTAATTATTTTTATTACTTTTTTTATTTTGCCTTTTATTTTTTTATTTTGTTCAAATTTTAAAATATTAGTTTGTTTTTTATCTTTTTTTATTTCGTCAATGGCAATTTCATTTATTATATCTATTCTTTTTAATTTTTCTTCTGTGTTTTTTAATATTTCTTCTTGATTATTACATAAAATATCATTAATTAAGTTATTTATATTTAACGTTTTTTCATGCTCAGAAATACAACTCCAGTTTTCTATTAATTTCAATATATCTAACATATTATTCACCTCTATAAATATTATAACACATACTATATATTTATACAATGGGTATCATGATTCAACCCAATTGCACAAAATATGCATTTTGTGCAATTGTGAGGTGAATTATAATGACTAACGTTTAAACGATAATTTCAGAAAATCCGATCTTTATATCTAACATTTTTATCAACTAATTCTCTTGGTTAATTAAATAATAAAACCTGCAACAAAATACATATAAACGTTAATCATCACAGGTTTTATTATTACATAACGGTCAAATAACCATTAATATTTCAACATTTCTTCTGTATAGTTTTGTAATTTATTTAACAAAGGAACGACATCTCTTTTTGCTTTTTCTAAATTATGTTCTAAGTAATTTCCACATTCTTTTTTTGTATTGCCTGGAATGTCACCCTCATAATTTTTAACGAATTCAAATGAATTTTTAACTAAATTAATTGCATCAACATTCAAACAATCTCTCATTATTAAATAAAAACCTGTTCTACATCCCATAGGTCCAACATAT
Source organism: Bacillota bacterium (assembly GCA_023439605.1). Taxonomy (GTDB): domain Bacteria; phylum Bacillota; class Clostridia; order Oscillospirales; family Ruminococcaceae; genus JAEXNS01. The sequence goes on from JAEXNS010000015.1 coordinate 1,313, forward strand.
ATAACCTTTTTGTTTAATTCTGAATTTCTTGCAAATGTAGCAAATAGATGTTCTATAGTATGCAAAGAATCATTGTCTAAAAATATCCCCTGATTAGGTTTTACCATTCTTAAATCATATGTTACTATATCATCATCTATTCTAGAAATATACATACCTATTTCCAATACATCGTGATCAACTGTAAAACTAGCTATTTTCTCCATAAAAATTCTCCTCTAAATTTAATATTTTTTTCATATCAAGCCTTATGTCTGATTTTATAGTTTTTTCTTTTGAATCTATATAATCTTTAAAGTGGATTTCACCACAATGAAGAGCTTGAACTTTTATATCGTTTGTATTTCCACCATACATTTCATCCCCAGCTAGAGGATAGCCTATATGTGACATATGGACTCTAATTTGATGAGTTCTCCCTGTTTCTAAATTAATTTTTAATAATGTGTATTTATTATTGTTAAATAAAGGTGTAAAATTTGTAATTGCATGTTGACCATTTTCATCAACTTTTCTTAAAATAATTGATTCTTCTGCCCGCATAATAGGTGCTTTTACTGTACCCTTTTCTGTTATTATTCCACACACAATAGCATAATAAACCTTTTCAAAACCGCCTTGAAGTAAATTTGCATAATGTGCATTTTTAGCAACAACACATAAACCAGATGTATCCCTATCTAATCTGTTTATAGGCCTGAAAGTCATATTATTGAATTTATAAGAAAAAAAGTTCCCCAGTGTATCATCTCTATGTTTTATTGAAGGATGAACTGGCATATTTACAGGTTTATTAAATACAACAAAATTTTCATCTTCATATACTATATCTACAGCTAATTTTCCATTTGACTCTAAAAAACTCTCATCATTCAAAAAAATTGATATTTCATCACCATAATTGAGTTTATCAATAGTTCGAATGAATTGTCCATTTCTAGTTATTCCATTTGGAGTTCTTTTTAATTTAGTAATAAGTCTTTTTGAAACGCCTTTATGAGAAAAAAGAAAAGTTTTTAAATCCATATTTTCATTTAAATCAAATTTATATATTATTCTATTCACAAAAAATCTCTTTCCTTACTTTATAGTTTATAATATAAAGTATATCATTTCTACATGTTAAAAACAAGTGTAAATAATTAAAGTTAATTAAACATCATAAAACCACTTCTTTAATAAAAAAGTGGTTTTATGATTAACTATTTTTTCTTTTTTGATAATATACCAAGTAAAACACTTATACCTACAAATACGCATGCAATTACAACCGCAATTATTAAAGGTTTAATATTTCTTTCATCTCCAGTTTGAGCAGATAGAAAATAATTTAAATATAGTGATAACATAAAATCCTCCCATTTAGTTAATCAATATTTTGGAATACCTAATACATTATACTATATAATAATAAAATTCACAATGCTTTTATTATATTTTGTAACTATCTTTTAAAATCTAAAATCTCTTTTACCACTTTTAATTAAATTGATATATTCTTCAAATTTATTTTTAACTTTTGGTTCAGCAATATTTAATTTTTCTTTTTCTATAACTTCAAAAGCCAATTTATTAAATTCATCATCACCATAATCTAAAGCATATTCTGCCAAAGTAAGCATAGCATTTGGTAAGCAACAGTTAGAGATATTTCCCGTTTTAGCTAACTGCATAAATCTATCACCAGTTCTCCCTTCTCTATAACAAGCAGTACAAAAACTAGGTATATATCCATTTTCAAGTAAAGCCTTAGAAACTTCTGCTTCACTTCTTTCATCTGAAACTTGGAACTGAGCAGTATTTTCTTCTGCAGGACATGATTCACAGTTACTTCTTTGAGCATATCCACCTACACCTGTACATGAACCACCACTTGTTTGTGAAATTCCCAATGAAATTATTTCATCTCTAAAATCAGCTTTTTCCCTTGTTGAAATTATAATACCTGTATATGGCACGGCAATTCTAAATACAGCAATTATAGTTTTAAACTGCTCGGCCGAAACTATTTTGGGAAATAAAGACAAATCAACGTCTTCAGCCATTTTAATTCTAGGTATAGAAATTGTATGTGGACCCACTCCATAAGTATCTTCTAAATGTAGAGTATGTAACATGGTTCCTATAACTTCATATTTATACTCATATAAACCATATAAAACACCTATACCAACATCATCGATTCCTGCTTGCATAGCTCTATCATGTGCAGTTGTATGATATTGATAGTCACTTTTAGGTCCAAATGGATGTATTTTTTCATAAGTTTCTTTATGATACGTTTCTTGGAATAAAATATAAGTTCCTATTCCTGCTTCTTTTAATTTTTTATAATCTTCAACTGTTGTTGCAGCGATGTTTACGTTTATTCTACGAATTTCACCATTATCTTTTTTAGTAGCATAAGCAGTTTTCATACATTCTAAAATATAATCTATATCACAATTTTTAGGATCTTCTCCTGCTTCAAGTGCTATTCTTTTATGACCCATTTCTTCAATTGCTTGACATTCTATTGCTACCTCTTCTTGAGTGAGTTTTTTTCTTTTTATTCCTGAACCGGCATGATATCCACAATATTTACATCCATTTACACAATAATTTGAAACGTAAAGTGGTGCAAACATAACAATACGCTTGCCATAAATATCTTCTTTTATTTTTTTTGCCAAAGCAAAAATTTCTTGTTTTAAGCTTTCGTCTTTTTCATTTTCACAAGCATAAAGTAAAACAGCAACTTCTTCATGATTTAACCCAACTAAAGTAGAAGCTTTCTCCAATATTTTTTTTACTAAGTCTGAATTATTCTGGTTTTCTTCTCCGTAATTCAATGTTCTTAAAATCTCTTCATGATTAATAAAGTCTACTGCTTTATCTGATTTACTATTAAACATAAAAATTCCTCTTTTCTATAATATCAATGTTTTGAAATAGCCGCTTTCACAGATACTCCATTTATTTTGCCTAATTTGCCTGTTAAAGAACTTATAACATCTACAGGGGCATCTATAATTATTGAAATTACAGATAAATTTCGTTCTTTATAAGGTAGTCCCATTCTACCAATAATTATATTACTAAAATTATGGAGAATTGAATTTATTTGCTCTGTACTATCGCTATTCTCAATTATTATTCCTATAACCGCTATTCTTTTTTCCATAATTCACCTCAAAATAAAAACGTCTAATTACTTAAAGCAACTAGACGTAAAAATATTTATACTCATATTTATATAATATAATTTTAAAGTAATATATTTTACTCCAATTGATAAGAACGTCCTATTCAATTCGATTAAATAAAAATCTAAGGTTCTATATATTAAATATAATTCAACATACAGATTTTCTTTATTTAATTATACTAGATTGATATACATTTGTCAAGATGATAAAAAAAATAAATGAAATAAAAATAACGCAAAAAATGTTACTATTCAGCCATTCAGGACTAACTTAAATACGTCGTTAGAATAATACAAAAATTCTTAAAAAAAATTTTTTCAAAAAAAAACGGACTATATTTGTAGTCCAACACAGATGCACCGACTCAAAT
>JAEXNS010000062.1 GCA_023439605.1 Bacillota bacterium
GCATAACACCGCCGCATCCTTTGCTATCGTTTATCGGCTTATTAACTGTTCCTTTTGCACCCTCTTTAATAGCTGTCATACAAGTCATACCGGGACATCTTCTGTTGAATAGTTCCGGCACGCTCAAAAGGCGGGATATCAGATTTTTGTCACGTAATGGATAATGTTCTTTTTGTGTTTCGTACCAGCACTTATACATCTGCCTGATAGAATCTATGTAATCAGTTATGCTTCCATTTGTTCCTGAAATCATTAGACCCTCTGCCGTGAACAACGTCATCTGAGTATCGTCTGATATCTCAGCAACGTCTTTCGGTAAAGTCAAATCATATTCGGTTATGCCGTATTTGCCATACTCTGAAAAAATTTCATTCTCTCTTTTGAACTCAACTTTGTATCCAAGTGCATCGCCAGAAGCTCCGCCTATAAGACAATTACGTAATTTGTCAATATTGCACATATATACCTCCTAAATTAGCTCGGAAAGCAACCTTGGTTACGATTAATCTTATTTTATTTTGGACTTTAACTCTGATACAAACTCATTCATACTTCCATCCCATTTTATTTCAGGATGATTGTAGAATTCTCCGCTGCCTATAAGCCAAAGAATTCTATCTAGCTTAAAAGCTGTTGCTGTTTTATCAGATTCTTTGGCATCCTCAGCAATAGCTACTAACTTCTTAAACACAACGGTATTGGTTTTACTGCAAAGTCCCAGTGAATTTAAGCAATTTGTAACTTGAATATCAGGTTTGCAGTAATCTAACATACCGATATCTTTTAACCAGTTAGATGAAAGTGCAAATCCCCATCCAAATTTTGTTTTGATAATATGAGATTGACAAGATATCTCCTCAATAAGCTTAATTTTCTCTTGTGGAGATTTAAATGTATCAAAATAACGATACATTTCTTCTGTGTTTTGGAACTTATTGAGATACTTCGCCATTCCACAGATACAATTAGAATAGCTGAGCCATACGTCAGCGGTAAATTGCTTGTTATAATCCAAACCAGTAAGGCTTTCTTTAAACACTGAATAGAGAGAATTCGGATCATTTTTGAATGTTTCCACCACATATGATATACTATGATTACCTACAACTTTCTCTATATCAGAATTGCGTTTTTTGTCCTCATAATTGATATTTTGAGCTTTAGGCTTGTGCCAATCTACAGCAGAAGATATAACGACACCAAAAGCTTCGTCTAAGCCCTTTTTCCTTGGATTATAAAAGTATTCTGCAAGAATGTTTTCTGTTAAGCCATGTGCGTGTTTACAAAGATATTCGCCTGCAAACTGATATATTACATTATTTTTCTCTTTTAAATCCATAATAATACCCGATATAATTAAATTATCCCCCCAGCGAGTGATTCAATTATACTTCTCCTTTCATAAAATAAAAATGTGTGATATAATTATTTTGCTTTTACCGCAGTGGATGATAGGGCAACGCCCTTGGTCGCTTTCCGCAGAAAGTGACATTCTTACTCTTTTAGAGCTTTTTTGCTTCTTTTTGCGATAGAAAAAGAAGCGGAGTTTGAGGCAAAGCCTAATAAATTGCCTCAGCAATTTGATTATTAATATTCGGCAACCAATTGCAGTTTTGCAAGGCTTTTCGACTCTGCGGAGTCGACCAAACTCTTTACGGTCGCCTTGGACCTTCGGTAAAACATATCAGCCCTATATACATAGGGCTGATATGTATAGTAACGTTTTTTAATATCCACACTCATCGTAATCTTTCCATTTTTCCTTGTGTGCCTTTAAACTTTTTGCTCTTATTATTAGATAAGAAACAACTCCTATTACCACAGTTAAAGATAATAAAACAGATGTAATAGTACTTAATAAAAGCGTCTTTTTCTCTTGTTCATTGTTCATAATTATACATCCTTTCATATTAAAATTTAAATATATATTAATCTATAATAATTTTAAAATAAAATTGATATTTCTTTGATTTTAAAATGTAGGGGGGCAGAAAAATTACTCCTGCCCCAAAAAATATTTTATTGATTACTTTCAATATAATTTACAATATCACCGACTGTTTTCAATTTTTCAACATCGCCATCTGGTACTTCTACATCAAATTCCTCTTCAATAGACATAATTAAGTCAACAACGTCTAATGAATCTGCATGTAAATCCTCAATAATGCTTGTCTCCATTTTTATACTCTCTGAATCTACATCTAATTGTTCAGAAACGATAGTTTTTAGCTTTTCGAAAATCATCGTAAAGTCCTCCATTTTTTTATAAATTACAAAATTTTATATAAAGGTGTTTTCACCAATATAACTTAATAAAAGTTTTTATTGTGGTAATTCAACATTTTCCGTAAAATCACCAATTTTTCTAAACTTATTGTATCTTTCCATAAGTAAAGTGTCAATATCTTTGTTTTGCTTCAAAGGTATAACCTCTAACAAGTATTCTTTTATATTTTCAGATGTAATTTGTACATCCTCATGAGCTCCGCCAACAGGCTCTGCAATAATATTTTCAGCAACACCTAATTCAATCATATCCTCAGCTGTTATCTTCATTATACTGCATGCTTCTTTTTCTTTGCTAGCATCTTTCCATAATATACTAGCAAAACCTTTGGGAGATATAACAGAATAAAGTGCATTTTCAAGCATAGCCAACTCATCACATACACCTAAAGCAAGTGCTCCACCACTTCCGCCTTCACCTAAAACAATGGATATAAGAGGAGTTTTAACCATCATTAATTCCATTAAGTTTTTGGCTATAGCCTCTCCTTGACCACGTTCTTCAGCTTCTACACCACAAAAAGCTCCCGGTGTATCTATAAAGAAAATAACTGGTCTTTTAAACTTTTCCGCCTGCTTCACAAGCCTTAAAGCTTTTCTGTAACCTTCAGGATGTGGCATTGCAAAATTTGACTTTTTGTTTTCATTTATGTTATGACCTTTTACTTGTGATATAACTGTAACCGAAATACCATTTAAGCTTGCTATTCCAGCTTTTATAGCGGCATCATCCCCATATAGTCTATCTCCATGCATTTCATAAAATTCATCAAAAATCAAAGGAATATAGTCATCTATGTTTGGTCTTGCTTTATTTCTAATTAGTTCTATTCTTTCCCAAGGAGTTCTCTTGTTAATTATTTTTTCCATTACTGCAACTCCTTTTTATTTAGTTTTCAACAGCAGTATATCCATGAAGTTTTAAAAGATGGGAGACTTTGCTTCTCATTCTTTTTCTTTCAACAATCATATCTATAAAGCCTTTTTCAAGCATAAATTCTGCAAGCTGAAAATCATCTGGTAACCTTTGTTTTATAGTTCCCTCTATTACTCGACGACCTGCAAAACCAACTAAAATTTTAGGTTCTGCAATAATAATATCACCAAGCGAAGCGAAAGAGGCAGTTACTCCTCCTGTAGTAGGATCTGTTAGAACTGTTATATATAAAAGACCAGCTTCATTATGCTTTGCTATTGCACCAGATGTCTTAGCCATTTGCATAAGTGATACTATTCCCTCCTGCATTCTAGCTCCACCCGAAGCTGTAAATACAATAATAGGGAGTCTTTGTTCTGTAGCCTTTTCAAAAGCTCTAGTAAGTTTTTCTCCTACAACGCTACCCATAGATGCCATCATGTATCTAGAATCCATAATTGCTATAACAACCTTTATTTTTCTTATATAAGCTTCACCTGTTATAATAGCATCTTTTAATTCTGTTTGGTCTCTAAGTTCCTGTTGTTTTTTTTCATAATTCGGAAAACAAATAGGGTTTTTACTTATCATTTCACTATCATACTCAATAAATGAGTTTTTGTCAATAGTTAATTCTAATCTTTCCTTGGCTGTTAATCTACCATGATAATTACAAGCCAAACAGACTCTATTATTTTTCATATATTCCTCTTCAAAAACAACATGTCTGCAACGAGGACATTTAAACATTATATTTTCAGGAATCTTTGTCTTTATATCAGTTTCTATTTTAGAATCACTGTCGTTAAATCTAGTTTTAACTAGTTTAAATAAATCTTCTAACATTTTTTCACCACCATATCTTTATCAGTTACTGTAAATTATTTGTAATTGTTTTGAATAAAGGCTATGTCATATTCTCCTTTTTCAAAAGAAGAATTTTTTACTAAATCTAACTGAAATTCAATGTTTGTATCTATTCCATCAACTATAAACTCAGATAAAGCCCATTTCATTTTCATGATTGCCTCTTGCCTACTATTTGCATAAACTATTAACTTTGCAATCATAGAATCATAATTTGGTGGTATTACATATCCTTGATAAGCAGCACTATCTACTCTTACTCCTGGCCCACCTGGAATATGGAGTGCCTGTATTTTGCCTGGGCAAGGTCTAAATCCTTTTTGTGGACATTCTGCATTTATTCTGCATTCTATAGCATGACCTTTTAACTTTATTTCTGACTGTTTATATTCAAGTTTTTGATTATCAGCAATTTTTATTTGCGATTTCACTAAGTCAATTCCGGTTACCAACTCTGTAACAGGATGTTCAACTTGTATTCTCGTATTCATTTCCATAAAATAAAAATTATTTGAACTATCAACTAAAAATTCTATAGTCCCAACATTGTAATAATTACATGCTTTTGCTGCTTTTACAGCTGCTTCGCCCATTTTTTTTCTCAACTTCTCAGTCATGATAGGGCTAGGACTCTCTTCTAATACCTTTTGATTACGTCTTTGCATACTACAGTCACGCTCACCTAAATGCAGTACGTTTCCAAATTTATCAGCCATTATCTGCACTTCTATATGCCTTGGCTTTATAATAAACTTCTCCATGTATACAGCATCATCTGAAAAGAAATTTTTAGCTTCCTGCTTTGCGGCTATAATTTGCGACTCTAATTCAGAAGCATTATTAACCATTCTTATTCCTCTTCCACCACCACCAGCAGAAGCTTTTATTAAAACAGGATATCCTATTTCTTCAGCTAAAATTGTTGCATCTTCTATTGAGGTAATAACACCTTTAGACCCTTTTATTACAGGTACTCCTGCTTTCTCCATAGTTTCCTTTGCTTTTGCTTTATCACCTAGCATATCAATTGAATCAGGAGAAGGTCCTATAAAGGTAATCCCACACTTTTCACAAGTTCTGGCGAATTTTGCGTTTTCTGATAAAAATCCGAATCCAGGATGAATTGCTTCTGCTCCAGTAATTTCACATGCAGAAATTATTGCTTTAACGTTTAAATAACTGTCTTTTGATTGTGCCGGTCCAATGCAAATAGCTTCATCTGCTATTTGTGCATGTAGAGCATTTTTGTCCGCTGTTGAATAAACTGCAACAGTCTTAATACCCAATTCCCTGCAAGCTCTAATAATTCTTACGGCAATTTCTCCTCTATTTGCAATTAAAACTTTATTAAACATTTAATTACCCCTGTTATTTATTTCTAAATTGATATGAATATTCTCACTTAAAATTATTTTAAAGCAAAAGATATTTCTGCTGAAACAGCTTTTTCTCCATTTACAGTAGCCAAAGCTTTTCCTATACCTATAGGTCCTTTTACCTTTATAATTTCAACTTCCAGAGTCAATAAATCACCTGGAACCACTTGTCTTCTAAATTTCGCCTTATCAACGCCAGCTAAAAACCCAATTTTCCCTTTATGTTCATCCATAGAAAGCATAGCAACAGCCCCAGCTTGTGCTAGCATTTCTATCATTAAAACGCCAGGAACGACTGGATGCTCTGGAAAATGACCTTTAAACCAAAAATCCTCTGCCTTTATTTGCTTACGTGCAACTATTTTCTTTCCTACTTCTAATTCAACAATTTCATCAATTAAAAGAAATGGATCTCTATGAGGTATAACTTTTTCAATTTCTTCTCTGTTCATTATAACTTCCATGGTAATACCTTTCTAAAATCAAATTAATTAATAACTATTATAGGTTGATCATATTCAACCGCAGAACCATTTTCAACCAAAACTTCTGTTACTGTACCCTCAAATTCACTTTGAATTTCATTCATAAGTTTCATAGATTCAATTATCATCAAAACATCACCAACATTAACTTTTTGACCTACTTTTACAAAAGGAGGTTTATCTGGTGAAGGACTTGAATAAAAAGTACCTACTATAGGCGACTTAACTATATTTCCACTTAACTTTTCTTTTTTGGATTCTTCAGTTTTTTCTTCTACTGCTGTATCCTCAATATTGCTTTTTAATCTTTCAACAATAACCTGACTGTTTGCAGCAGAAACCGTATTATATTCTTTGCCCTCTATACATAACTCTCCGAGTTCATTTTTCACAGAAAATTTCGCTATTTTTTTACTGTCAATTATATTTAATAATTCTTTGATTTCGTCAAAAGTAAAATTACAAACTTTTTTTTCAGACATCAATCTTTACCTCTCTTTTTATTATTTCTTAGCTAATACCCATAATTTAAATCTATAAAATAATTATTTTATAGATTTAAAACATAAAGTAGCATTATGCCCACCAAAACCCAATGAATTTGATAATGCTGCATTTATTTCCATATCAACATTTGATACTACACAATAATCTAAATCACATTCTTCATCAAAAACCTTATAACCGGCAGTTTTATGTATTATAGCTTCTTTAATTTGTAAAACAGTTGTTATTGCTTCAACGGCTCCAGCAGCACCTAGCAAATGTCCTATCATTGACTTAGTTGAATTAATCTTTAACCTACTTGCTGCCTCGCCAAATGCATATTTTATAGCTGTTGTTTCATATTTATCATTTAACCCTGTTGAAGTACCATGTGCATTTATATATTGTACATCTTCAGGTTTTAGTCCTGCTTCTGTGTATGCATTTATCATAGCCTTACCTGCTGCATCTCCATCAGGAGAAGGGGACGTCATGTGATAAGCATCGCAAGTAGCACCATATCCTGCTATTTCAGCATAAATTTTTGCACCTCTTGCTTTTGCATGCTCATATTCTTCAAGCACCAAAATACCACTTCCTT